>DASQNB010000370.1:0-8995 GCA_035645175.1 Geodermatophilus sp. | reverse complement strand
AAAGTGACTCGGCGTTGGGGATAACGGATACAGGAGCCGGGGCACCACCGCCGCCGTCCGCATCCGGGGCACCTGCGACATCGGCGCGCACTCCACCCGGTGTGACCAGCCATGGCTTGCGTCGTTCACAGCTGCGTGCGGTTGACTCGGCGGCGTGGACGTCGAGGGGTTCTGGTCGCGGGTCAGCACTCCCCTCCCCCAGCTGCCGACGGTGGTCCTGCTCGGCGCCCTGGTCTCGGCCGCCGCGCTGGTCCTCGCCCCTGCCCTGTGGCGGCCGGCCCGCACCGTCGTGACCATCGCTCACGAGGGCGCGCACGGGCTGGTGGCCCTGGCGGCCGGCCGCCGGCTGGCCGGCATCCGGCTGCACTCGGACACCTCGGGGCTCACCGTCTCGGCGGGACGCCCCACCGGGCTCGGGATGGTGCTCACCTGCGCGGCGGGCTACACCGGCCCGGCGGTCTTCGGGCTCGGCGCCGCCGCACTGCTGGCCGCCGGGCACGCGGTCGGGCTGCTGTGGGCCCTGCTGGGCCTGCTCGCGCTACTGCTGGTGCAGATCCGCAACTGGTACGGGTTGTGGGCGGTGCTGGCCACCGGCGCCGTCGTCGTGTCCGTCACCGGGTGGCTGCCGCCGGCCGGTCAGGCGGCGTTCGCCGCCGTCGGCACGTGGTTCCTGCTGCTGGCCGCGCCGAAGACGGTGCTCGAGCTGCAGCGCGCCCGCCGCCGCCGGGCCGCGCCGGACTCCGACGCCGACCAGCTGGCCCGCCTCACCCGCCTGCCGGCGGTGCTGTGGGTCGGGGTGTTCCTGCTCGTCGACGTCGGAGCGCTGCTGCTCGGCGGCTGGTGGCTGCTCGGTTGAGAGAGGACCCCGTCCTCCCCGCCGGCCCCTGCAGGGTCCCGCCGCGAGCCTGCGAGTGGCGGGGGCAGGGGGTCCTCTTTCAGCGCCGGCCGCGCCGCCGCGGGGCCGCGCCGTGCGGCTGGTGCACCGGCGCGACCTCGGGGGCGGGCGGGATGTCGGCGCACACCTCCTCCTCGTTCACGGTCAGCCGCCGGCCGTGGTGGTGGACGTCGAGCGGCTCGCCCTCGGTGAGCCGGTAGGTGGCCCGGCCCGGCTCCACGGTGACCACCAGCAGGCGGCCCTGGTAGTTCAGCCGGAAGCGCAGCCGGGTGATCCGCTCGGGCAGCCGCGGGGCGAACGTCAGCCGCCCGTCGTGGTCGCGCATCCCGCCGAACCCGGCGACGGCCACCGTCCAACCCCCGGCCAGCGAGGCGATGTGCAGGCCGTGGCCGGAGTTGCCGTGCAGGTTCTGCAGGTCGGTGAGGGTCGCCTCGCCCCAGTAGTCGTAGGCCAGCGCGAGGTGCCCGGTCTCGGCGGCGACCACCGCCTGCTGGGTGGCCGACAGGGACGAGTCGCGCACCGTGCGGGCCTCGTAGTAGGCGAAGTCGGCGATCTTCTCCTCGAGGGTGAAGGCGTCCCCGCGCAGGTGCAGCGCCATCACCAGGTCGGCCTGCTTGACGACCTGCTTGCGGTAGATGTCGAAGTACGGGTAGTGCATGAGCAGGGGGTAGCGGTTGGGCGGGGTGGCCGCGAAGTCCCACTCCTCGTGGTGGGTGAACGCGTCGGACTGCATGTGCACGCCGCGCCGGGTGTCGTAGGGCACCGCCATCAGCGCGGCCGCCCGCTCCCACCGCGACGTCTCCTCCTCGCTGACGTCGAGCCGGCCGGCGACGTCGGGCTGCCGCTTCACCGCCGCGATCGCCTCCCGCAGGTTCCGCTGCGCCATGAGGTTCGTGTAGACGTTGTTGTCGACGACGGCCGTGTACTCGTCGGGGCCGGTGACGCCGTCGATGCGGAAGCCGTGCTCGTCGTCGAAGTGCCCCAGCGAGGCCCACAGCCGGGCGGTCTCGATGAGCAGCTCCGCGCCGTGGTCACGGTCGAACTCCTCGTCCGCCGTGGCGTTGTGGTACCGGACGACGGCGTCGGCGATGTCGGCGTTGATGTGGAAGGCCGCCGTCCCCGCGGGCCAGTAGCCCGACGTCTCCTCCCCGCGGATCGTGCGCCACGGGAAGGCCGCGCCGTCCAGACCGAGCTCCCGGGCCCGCTCGCGGGCCAGCTCGAGGGTCGAGTGCCGCCAGCGCAGCGCGTCGCGGGCGGCGGCGGGGGCGATGTAGGTCAGCACGGGGAGCACGTAGGTCTCGGTGTCCCAGAACGTGTGCCCGTCGTAGCCCGGGCCGGTCAGCCCCTTGGCCGGGATGGGCTGGCGCTCGGCCCGCAGGCCCGCCTGCAGCAGGTGGAAGACACCGACCCGCACCGCCTGCTGCAGCTCCTCGTCGCCCTCGATCTCCACGTCGGCGTGCTGCCAGTGCTCGTCGAGCACCTCCCGCTGCTCGCGCAGCAGCCGGTCGAAGCCGGCCAGCTTCGCCGTCGCCAGCGCGCCCTCGACCTGGTCGCGCAGCGCCGCGGCCGACCGCCGGGACGACCAGCCGTAGGACAGGTACTTGACCAGCTTCACCGACGAGCCCTGCGGCAGCCGGGCGGCGAGGGTGAAGCGGGCGAGGTCCTCACCGGACTCGATGTCGGTCGTGGACGAGTCGGGCACCTCGACGACGTGGTCCATCCCGGCGGCCATCCGCAGCCGGCTGCGCTTGGTGCGGTGCACCAGCACCGCCCGCTGCCCGCGCGCCACGGCCATCTCGTTGACCAGCGGGCGGGCCAGCGCCGCGGCCGCGCGGGGGTCGTCGGCCTCCGCGCCGGTGTCGACCGGCTCGTTGGCCAGCAGGTCGGACTGCAGGGCGATGTAGAGGTCGCCCTGCCCGTCGGTGCACTCGACGGTGTACTCGATCGCGGCGATCGAGCGGCGGCGCAGCGAGACCATCCGCGTGCTGATCACCGTCACCACGCGCCCGTTGGGCGAGCGCCACTCGGTCCTGCGGCGCAGCACGCCGCGGCGCAGGTCGAGGGTGCGCCGGTGCTCCACCACCTCGCCGTAGTCCAGGTCCAGCGGGGTGTCGCCGACCAGCAGCCGCACCAGCTTGCCGTCGGTCACGTTGACCACGGTCTGGCCCTGCTCGGGGAAGCCGTAGCCGGCCTCGGCGTAGGGCAGCGGCCGCTCCTCGAAGAAGCCGTTGAGGTAGGTGCCGGGGACGACGACCGGCTCCCCCTCCTCGTACGAGCCGCGCATGCCGATGTGCCCGTTGGACAGCGCGAACACCGACTCGTGGACGGCGAGGGAGGCGTGGTCGAGCGCGGTCTCGCTCAGCGCCCACGGCTCGATCGGGAAGTGCGGCCGCCCCTCCGTCATGACGACTCCTCCAGCAGCTCGGCCAGGTCCTGCACGACGACGTCCGCGCCGGACGCCGCCAGGGCCGCGGCCTGCCCGACCCGGTCCACGCCGACGACGTAGCCGAAGTCGCCCGCCCGCCCGGCGGCCACCCCGGCCTGCGCGTCCTCGAAGACGACCGCCTCCGCCGGCTGCACCCCCAGCGCGCGGGCGCCGGCCAGGAAGGTGTCGGGCGCGGGCTTGCCGCGCAGCCCCTCCGCCGCGGCGACCTCGCCGTCCACCCGGGTGTCGATCAGGTCGGCGAAGCCGCCGGCCTCGATCACCTGCCCGCCGTTGCGCGAGGCGGTGACCACCGCCGTCGCCAGGCCCGCCTCCTTCGCCGCCCGCAGGTAGCGGATGGAGCCGGGGTAGACCTCGACGCCGTGCTCGGCGAGCTCGGCGTGCACCAGCTGGTTCTTGCGCAGACCGACCCCGTGCACCGTGGCGGCGTTCGGCGGGTCGTCCGGCGTCCCCTCCGGCAACGTGATCCCCCGGCTGGCCAGGAAGTCGCGCACCCCGTCGAGGCGTGGCTTGCCGTCGACGAACCTGTTGTAGTCCTCCTGGGTGAACTCCCGGGCCGCGGGGTCGCTGCGGCGCAGGAACTCGTCGAAGGTCCGCTTCCAGGCGGCCATGTGGACCGTCGCCGTCCGGGTGAGGACGCCGTCGAGGTCGAACAGGCAGGCTCGGATCGAGCCGGGGAGACCGAGCACGGCTGCGACGCTACCGGCGTCCGCGCGCCCCCGCCGCGCCGGGAAATGCGCTGTTCACCGGGGTGCGGCACCGGCGCTCCGCTGCCTAGGGTCGGCGCGGGGACGCCGTGTCCCCTCCGACCCGTGAGATGCGAGGAGAGCACGTCCATGGCCGAGCGCCCGACGCCCCCCAGCCCCTATGACTTCCTGCCGCAGGTGCCCGGCTTCGAGGTGACCAGCACCGACGTCACCGACGGCCGGCCGCTGTCCATGCCCCAGGTGAGCGGGGTCATGGGCGCCGGCGGCGAGGACCGCTCGCCGCAGCTGTCGTGGTCGGGCTTCCCGGAGGGCACGAGGAGCTTCGCGGTCACCGTCTTCGACCCCGACGCCCCCACCCACAGCGGCTTCTGGCACTGGGCGGTGGCCAACATCCCGGTCTCGGTCACCGAGCTGCCCAGCGGCGCCTCCGACAGCGGCCTCCCGGAGGGCGCGGTCCAGCTGCGCAACGACGCCGGCTTCGCCGGTTTCGTCGGCGCCGCTCCCCCGGCCGGCCACGGGCGGCACCGCTACTTCGTCGCGGTGCACGCCGTCGACGTCGAGCGGCTCGAGGTGACCCCGGACGCCTCCCCGGCCTTTCTCGGCTTCAACCTGTTCAGCCACACCCTCGGCCGGGCCGTGCTGGTCGGGACCTACGAACAGGACTGAACGCCTCCGTTTCGTCACTCCGCGACGACGGCCCGGACGCGGAGTGCGCGCGACACCCGCTCGGTGCTTGAGAGTTCTCGGAGTCGTCACCTGAGCGGGTCACCATGGCGCCCATGCCGACGGCTGCGGCGCACCCGAGCAGGCCGCGGCACGCCCCCAGGGGCGTGCCGCCGCTCCTGGTGTCCGCTGTGCTGCTCGCGCTGCTGCTCGCCGGGGTCGCGACACCCCGGTGGGCGGTGGCGCAGGACGACGTCCCGCCCTCCGACGTCGTCCCGGCGGTGACCGCGGCCTACGGCGACGTGGGCACGGTCGCGGTGGTGGTCGCCCACCAGCAGGAGCGCCTGCGGGACGTGTCCATCCGCGCCGCCGAGGCGGCCAGCGCCCGGGTGCTCGCGCGGACGGCGGGCAGCGAGCTGGCCGACCGGCCGTTCCCGACCGCCTCGATGGTCAAGCTCTTCCTCGCCGAGGACATCCTGCACCGTGCCCGCACCGGCGCCCTCACCCTCACGGCCGACGACCGGGCGCAGCTGGAGGTGATGATCCGCAGCTCCGACGACCCTGCCGCGTCGGACTTCTGGGTGCGCTTCGACGGCGCCCGGATGGTGCGTGACGTCGCCACCCGCTACGGCCTCTCCGGCACCTCACCGCCGGCACGGTGGGGCCAGTGGGGGGAGACCACGACGACGGCGGACGACCTGGCCTGGTTCCTCGTCCGGCTGCCGGTCGTCGCCCACCCGGACGACGCCGCCGCCCTGCTGGGCTGGATGGGCACGGCCACCCCGATCGCCTCCGACGGCTTCGAGCAGGAGTTCGGTGTCTTCGGCACGCTGCCCGGGCCCGCGGTCAAGCAGGGCTGGATGTGCTGCCTCAGCGGCCAGCGGCACCTGCACTCGGTGGGGGTCGTCGACTCCCGGGTGGTCGTCCTGCTCAGCGAGGTGCCCTCGTCGGTCGGCTGGGACACCGCCAAGGCCGCCCTGGACGCCGCCGCGGCCGCGGTGCCGCCCCCGGTCGGGCCCTGAGGCGCCTCAGCAGCCGTCGGACAGGTCGGCCACGCCCACGGTCGCCAGGCGGGCGAAGCCGGTCCGCTCGTAGACCCGCGCGACGTCGTCGTCCCCGGCCACCAGGAACACCAGCTCGGCGGTCTCGCGGGCGTGCGCGGTGAGCGCCGAGGCCAGCCCCGCCCCCAGCCCGCGCCCGCGCAGCCGCGGCAGGGTGGCGACGCCGGCGATCTCGGTGACCTCGGTGCCGTCGACGTCCACCGGGTGGTGCGTGCCGACCGCGACCGGCTCGCCGTCCTCCACCGCGACCATCATGACCGTGCGGCCGGTGGCGATCCGCTCGCGCAGCACGGCGGTCCGCGGCGAGCCGAGGGCCACGCCGACCGTCGGGCCGCCCGCCTCCGAGCGCGGCCCCGGGTTCGCGAAGGCGATCGACGCCAGCCGCTCGTAGCGCGGCAGCTCGGGGTCGTCGGCACCGACGAGGTAGAGCCGGACACCGGAGGGCAGCAGCAGCTCGACCGGGTCCGCGGCCACCAGCAGCGGCGAGGAGTCCACGGTGAGGCCGGCCGCGCGGACGGCGGCCTCCACCGTCGGCGCGTCCTCGCACACCCACTCCACCGCCACCGGCAGGTCCGCGGCCTCCTGGAGCGCCACGGCCGCCCGGATGTCGTCGGCGGTGACCTCCTCCCCCGGGCGGGGCCGGGCCGGGTAGGGCCACGTCGGGCTGCCGACCGGCACGTCGAGGCCGCCGGCGGTCTCGACGCGGGCATCCGGCAGCGGCGCCGCGGCGAAGTACCGTTCGACGCGCTCGAGCAGCCCGGGGGGCAGGGACACAGGGGCACCCTAGACGGGCGGCGGTCCGGCGGCCGTTCCTCGGCCGTTCCGGCGCCCCTGCCCCACCCGGGCGGGTGACGCCGCGGGGCCGGACGGCACGATGGGGGCCGTGACAGCAGTGGGATGGGCGGCGTGACGGCAGCGGCACGACCCCAGGTGTCGCCCTACGCGGTCTTCGACCGCGACTCGTGGCGGGCCCTCGCGGCGGGCACCTCGCTGCCCCTGGACGAGGCCGAGCTGAAGTCGCTGGCCAGCCTCGGCGACCGCATCGACCTCGACGAGGTGGCCACGGTCTACCTGCCGCTGGCCGGGCTGCTGCGGCTGCACGTGGAGGCCAGCCGGCGGCTGTGGGCGGCACGCAGCGAGTTCCTGGGCGACGCCACGGCCAAGGTGCCCTACGTCATCGCGGTGGCCGGCAGCGTCGCCGTCGGCAAGAGCACCACCTCCCGGCTGCTCCAGACGCTGCTGGCGGCCGGCCCGGGTCACCCGCGGGTCGACCTGGTCACCACCGACGGGTTCCTGCAGCCCAATGCCGAGCTGGCGGCCCGCGGGCTGCTCGGCCGCAAGGGCTTCCCGGAGAGCTACGACCGGCGGGCGCTGCTGCGCTTCCTCGCCGAGGTGAAGTCCGGCCGCGGCGAGGTCAGCGCCCCGCTGTACGACCACCAGTCCTACGACGTCGTCCCCGGCGCGCGGCAGGTCGTCGACCGGCCGGACATCCTCGTGCTGGAGGGGCTCAACGTGCTGCAGGCCGGCCGGCGGGCCGACGGCAGGGCCCCCGAGGTCTTCCTCTCGGACTTCTTCGACTTCTCCGTCTACGTCGACGCCGCGGAGTCCGACAACCGACGCTGGTACGTCGAGCGCTTCCTCGCCCTGCGGCGGACCGCGTTCGCCGACACCAGCGCCTACTTCCACCGGTTCGCCGGCCTGACCGACGAGCAGGCGCGGGAGACCGCCCTGGGCATCTGGGCCGCGGTCAACGGCCCCAACCTGCGCGACAACATCGCACCCACCCGCTCCCGCGCCCGGCTGGTGCTGCAGAAAGCGGCCGACCACGAGGTCCGCCGGGTCCTGCTCCGCAAGATCTGAGCGGGGGCTCTCCCCCGACAGCTGTCTCTCCGGTCGTCGCGTCGTCGATGGCACGGGTGTTGGGGATAACGGTGATGTGGCGAACATGCGGAAGCCGCGGCGCCGGTCCGTCGACCGGCGCCGCGGCGGGCGGGATCCGTCAGGCCGGGGCGCCGGCGGGGACGGCGTCGGCCACCGTGCCCAGGTCGTCCGGAGCACCCTCGGCACGGCCCGGGACGTGCGCCGACGGTCCCGGGGCCGGCTCCGGGTCGGCGAACGCCTCGAGCGGCGGGCAGGAGCAGACCAGGTTGCGGTCGCCGTAGGCCTGGTCGATCCGGCGCACCGGCGCGAGGTAGCCGCGGCCGCGCAAGGACGGCACCGGGTACACCGCGACCTCGCGCGGATAGGGCCGACCCCACTCCCCCGCGACCATGGCGAGGGTGTGCGGGGCGTTGCGCAGCGGGTTGTCGGTGCGGTCGTACTCTCCGGTGGCGACCATCTCGATCTCGCCGCGGATGGCGACCATCGCGTCGACGAAGCGGTCGAGCTCGCCCTTGTCCTCGCTCTCGGTGGGCTCGACCATCAGCGTGCCGGCGACCGGGAAGCTCATCGTCGGGGCGTGGAAGCCGAAGTCGACCAGCCGCTTGGCGATGTCGTCGTTGGTGATGCCGGTGGCCTTGGTCAGCGGCCGGATGTCGAGGATGCACTCGTGGGCGACCAGCCCGTCCGCGCCGGTGTAGAGCACCGGGTAGTGCTCCCGCAGCCGGGCGGCGACGTAGTTGGCCGCGAGGATGGCGTGCTCGGTGGCGCGGGTCAGCCCGTCGGGGCCCATCAGCCGCACGTACGCCCAGGAGATCGGCAGGATGCCCGCCGACCCCCACGGCGCGGCCGAGACCGCCGGGCCCTGCGCGCCGGTGTCGACCAGCGGGTGGCCGGGCAGGAACGGCACCAGGTGCTCCCGGACGCCGATCGGCCCCACACCGGGGCCGCCGCCGCCGTGCGGGATGCAGAAGGTCTTGTGCAGGTTGAGGTGGCTGACGTCGGAGCCGAAGCGGCCCGGGCGGGCCAGCCCGACCATCGCGTTGAGGTTGGCGCCGTCGACGTAGACCTGCCCGCCGGCGTCGTGCACCGCGCCGCAGATCTCCTGGATCTCGGACTCGAACACCCCGTGCGTCGACGGGTAGGTGATCATGATCGCGGCCAGCCGGTCGGCGTGCTGGTCGACCTTGGCCTGCAGGTCGGCGACGTCGACGTTGCCCGCCTCGTCGCAGGCCACGACGACCACCCGCATGCCGGCCATGACGGCGCTCGCGGCGTTCGTGCCGTGCGCCGAGGACGGGATGAGGCAGACGTCGCGGTGCGCCTCGCCGCGGCTGCGGTGGTAGCC
>DASQNB010000369.1:0-17681 GCA_035645175.1 Geodermatophilus sp. | reverse complement strand
CCCTTGTAGCCGAACAGCGGCTTGCGGCTGAACACCGGGACGATCTCGCTGATGATCGCGAAGAACGGCAGCGCGATGATGTAGACCTCGGGATGGCCGAAGAACCAGAACAGGTGCTGCCAGATCAGCGCGCCGCCGTTCTCCTCCGTGTAGACGGCCGCGTCGAGCTGTCGTTCGGCCAGCAGCGCCATGAGCGCGGCGGTCAGGATGGGGAACGCGATCAGGATCAGGAAGCTGGTGACCAGGGCCCCCCAGGTGAAGATCGACATCCGGAACATGGTCATCCCGGGGGCGCGCAGGCAGATGATCGTCGTCAGGAAGTTGACCGCCCCGAGGATGGTGCCCAGGCCGCTGACGGCCAGGCCGGCGATCCAGAGGCTGGGCCCCACCCCCGGTGAGTGCGCGTCGGTGGACAGCGGCACGTAGGCGTACCAGCCGAAGTCCGCGGCGCCGCCCGGGGTGAAGAACCCGGCCCCCGCGAGGATCGAGCCGAACAGGAACAGCCAGTAGGAGAGCGCGTTCAGCCGCGGGAAGGCCACGTCCGGCGCGCCGATCTGCAGCGGCATGATCAGGTTGCCGAAGGCGAAGAACAGCGGCGTCGCGAAGAACAGCAGCATCACCGTGCCGTGCATGGTGAAGAGCTGGTTGTACTGCTCCGGCGACAGGTACTGCAGCCCGGGCCGCGCGAGCTCCCCGCGCATCAGCATCGCCATCAGACCGCCGAACAGGAACCACACGAACGACGTGGCCGTGTACATCAGGCCGATCGTCTTGTGGTCCGTCGTCCGCAGCAGGCTCGTCAGTCGCGAGCCCTTCTCCACCTTCGCGGCCGGAGCCGGCCGGGTGACGATCGGGTGCGGCGCCAGTGCGGTCATCGGGGGCTCCCAGGACCGGCTGCGCTCCCCGGGCTCGGGAGCGTCGGATCCATGGTGACCCTCGTGCCCAGGTCAGGGAAGCAGGATCGGCCCCCGGGACGAGCGCGTGCGGGGGGGGGCGCGTCAGTCGGCGGAGCGCGCGGCTGCCGACCAGGCGGTCACGTCGACGGCGACGCCGTCGGGGGACTCGTCGTCGGCCACCAGCCAGCTGCCCTCGCGGCCCAGCTCCGAGGCCAGCCAGGCCCGGATCTGCAGGTCGAAGGCGCGCTCTGCCGAGGCGGCCACGGAACTCACCGGCCCGAGGAAGGTCACGTCGGTCTCCCCCCTGCCGGCGAAGCGCAGCACCACCCGGCACCGCGAGCGCCGGTGACGGGCCGGCGGCACGACCTCGCGCACCACGGCGGACTCGGCACCCGCGGCGTCGGCCAGGGACGGCGCGGAGGAGCGGAGCCGGGTCACGAAGTCCTGGGCGGCGTCCATGGGTGCCGCCGGGCGGCGCACCACGGTCGGGAGCGGCGGCACGGCGGGGCGGAGGGCGGTGTCCACACCTGCGGTATCGGCAGGCCGGGCGGCCGGCGTGACCGGCGAGTTCCGCCGGACCAGCCGGTCGCGTCAGGCTCCGCCGCCCACCGGCACCCGGCTGTCCTCCTCCGCGGTGGCCCCGGCCCGGCCGGCTGTGTGCGACTGCCGGCGCTCGAGGTACTGCGCCAGCCGGCCGAGCGCGTAGTTGATCGCGATGTACATCAGCGCGATCACGGTGAAGGTCTGGATCGGGTTGTCCAGGTTGCGCTGGATGCTCTCGCCCTGGCTGAGCAGCTCGTCGAAGTTGGCCACGAAGGTCACCAGCGAGGTGTCCTTGAGCACCACCACGAGCTGGCTGATGATCGCCGGCAGCATGACGCGGAAGGCCTGCGGCAGCAGCACCAGCCGCATCGCCTGGCCGTTGGTCAGCCCGGTCGCCAGCGCCGCCTCCCGCTGCCCGCGCGGCAGGGACTGCACGCCCGCCCGCACGACCTCGGCGAAGATCACCATGTTGTAGGCGGTCAGGCCGATGACCAGGCCCCAGAACGTCTGCCCGCCGGGCAGCTGGTCCAGCGGGACGCCGACGTCGTCCAGCACACGCGCGCCGAAGTAGACGAGCACCACGACCGGCAGCCCACGGAAGAGCTCGACCAGCGCGACCAGCGGGATGCGCCCGGTGCGGCCGAGGGACAGCCGGCCCACCGCGATGAGGGTGCCGAGCACGATGGACAGCGTCATGGCGACCGCCGCGGCCCTGAGCGTGTTGACCACGCCCTCGTACAGCAGGCCCCACACGGCGTCGAAGGCCTCGTTCGAGGGGTCGATGAGCGGACCCCACTTCTCCATCGTGAACTGGTCGCGCTCGGCCAACCGCTGGAAGACCACGTACGCCAGCCCGGCGAGCAGGAGCAGGGCGACCACGGTGCCGATGCGCGTGCGGCGCCGGGCGCGCGGGCCCTGGGCGTCGTAGAGGACGGACTGCTGGCTCATCGGGCGATCGCCACCCTCCGCTCGATGACGTGCAACAGCGCCGCGGCCGGCAGCGTGATGCACAGGTAGCCGATCGCCACGCCGATGAAGACCGGCAGGGTCTCGTAGCCGCGGGCACTGGTCAGGGTCTGACCGGTGCTCCACAGGTCACCGCCGACACCGAAGGCGCCGACCACCGCGGAGTTCTTGAACATCGCGATGAGCACGCTGCCCAGCGGCGGGACGACGGTGCGCAGCGCCTGGGGGAGCACCACGAAGCGCAGCCCCTGGGTGAAGTTCAGCCCGATCGACCGGGCGGCCTCGGCCTGACCGGCGGACACGGAGTTGATCCCGGACCGCACCGCCTCGCAGACGAACGCCGAGGTGTAGAGCACCAGTCCGAGCACGCCGAAGAACGTGAACGTGCGGTTGATGCCGAGCTCGGGGAGGCCGAAGGCGCAGAAGAAGAGGACGACCGACAGCGGGGTGTTGCGGAACGTCGTCACCCAGAAGGCGCCGAACTTCTGCAGCGGCGGGACGGGCGAGACGCGGCACGCGGCGATCAGCACGCCGAGCAGCAGCGAGCCGACCAGCGAGTACAGGATGATGCGCAGGGACGTCAGGAACCCCTCGGCGTAGAGGTCCAGGTTCTGGGTCACCGCGTCCACGCGCGCTCCCTCTCGGTCCAGGTCGGGGCGGTCAGGGGATCAGGACCGCGGCCGGGGACGGCCGGCCGCGGTCCCGGAACGGGTCAGGAGCAGGGGGCGGGCTCGGGCAGGGTCGGGGTCTCGGCGCCCTCGACCTGACCGGCGGTGGACTCCCAGGCCTCGACGTAGGCCTCCTCGTTGGCCGCGAGCGTCTCGTTGATGAACTCGCAGAAGGCGACGTCGCCCTTGGGGATGCCGATGCCGTAGGGCTCCTCGGTGAACTGCTCGCCGACCAGCTTGAAGGCGCCGTCGGACTCCGAGACGAAGCCCAGCAGGATGACGTTGTCGGTGGTGACCGCGTCGACCTGGCCGTTGCTGAGGGCGTCGGCGCACTGCGAGTACTCGTCGAAGAGCACCAGCTGGTCGTCGCTGGCCAGGTACTCGCGGATGTTCTCCGACGGGGTCGACCCGGTCACCGAGCACACGCTGGCGTCGGGGTTCTCGCGGAAGGACTCCGGGCCGGTGATCGTGGTGTTGTCCGACGCGACCATGATCTGCTGACCGGCCACGTAGTACGGCCCGGCGAAGGAGACGCGCTCCTTGCGCTGGTCGTTGATCGTGTAGGTGGCGACGACCATGTCGACCTCGCCGCCCTCGAGGACCTCCTCGCGCACGGCGGAGGGGGTCTGGACGAACTCGATGTCCTCCGGCGCGATGCCGAGCCCGCCGGCGACGATCTTGGCGACCTCGACGTCGAAGCCCTCGACGTCGCCCTCGAGGTTCTCCAGCCCGAAGCCGGGCTGGTCGAACTTGGTGCCGACCCTGATGGTGCCGGCCTCGGCCAGCTCGGCCATCGTCGTCCCGGCCTCGAACTCGGGCGCCTCGGCGACCGACGGCTCGGCGGCCGACTCGTCGGCCTCGTCGCTGCCGCCGCAGGCGGCGAGGGCGAGGGAGGCGATGGCGACCGTGGCGGCCAGGGTCGTGCGACGGGTCCTCATGTACGGGTCCTCTCGATCGGGCGAACGCGGTCAGTGGGTGAGGATCTTGGACAGGAAGTCCTTGGCCCGGTCCGACGTCGGGCTGGTGAAGAAGGTCTCGGGTTCGGCGGACTCGACGATCCGGCCGCCGTCCATGAACACGACCCGGTTGGCCGCGCGGCGGGCGAAGCCCATCTCGTGGGTGACGACCACCATCGTCATGCCGTCGCGGGCCAGCGAGGTCATCACGTCGAGGACCTCGTTGATCATCTCCGGGTCCAGCGCGGAGGTCGGCTCGTCGAAGAGCATGACCTTGGGGTCCATCGCCAGCGCGCGGGCGATCGCCACCCGCTGCTGCTGACCGCCGGACAGCTGGGCCGGGTACTTGTCGGCCTGGCTGCCGACGCCGACCCGGTCCAGCAGCTCGCGGGCGCGCGCCTCGACCTCGCCCTTGGGCTGCTTGCGGACCTTGACCGGGCCCAGCGTGACGTTCTCCAGGACGGTCTTGTGCGCGAAGAGGTTGAAGCTCTGGAAGACCATGCCGACGTCGGCGCGCAGCCGGGCCAGGTCCTTGCCCTCCTCGGGCAGCTTCTGGCCGTCGATGGTGATCTCGCCCTTGTCGATGGGCTCGAGCCGGTTGATCGTCCGGCACAGCGTCGACTTCCCGGAGCCGGACGGGCCGATGACGACGACCACCTCGCCGCGGTCGATCGACAGGTCGATGTCCTGCAGGACGTGCAGTTCGCCGAACCACTTGTCGACCCCGGACAGGCGGACGAGAGGCTCTCCGGCGGTACGGCTGGTCACCCGGCAGACCCTAAGGGCGTGCAGCGGCGAAACCCGCCCGAGGCCATCACGAAGGCGTAACGAACCTGCTGGCGGTCCCCCGGACGGGTGCGACGGACGGCACGTCGACGGTCGTCGTCATCGCCGATCCTCGTGTCGACGGATGCGCCGTACGCTTCCCCCGTCATGGGAACCGAGCTGGAGGCACCCGCGCGGACCTACCGGGTCCGCACCTACGGGTGCCAGATGAACGTGCACGACTCCGAGCGCCTGTCCGGACTGCTGGAGGTCGCCGGCTACACCGCCGCCGCCGAGGGGGAGGACGCCGACGTCGTCGTCCTGAACACCTGCGCGGTGCGGGAGAACGCCGACAACCGGCTCTACGGCAACCTCGGTCACCTGCGCCCGGTCAAGGACGCGCACCCGGGGATGCAGATCGCGGTCGGCGGCTGCCTGGCGCAGAAGGACCGCGGTGAGATCGTCCGGCGTGCCCCCTGGGTCGACGTCGTCTTCGGCACGCACAACGTCGGCTCGCTGCCGGCGCTGCTGGAGCGGGCGCGGCACAACGCCGAGGCCCAGGTGGAGATCGCCGAGGCCCTCGAGGTCTTCCCGTCGACGCTGCCCGCGAAGCGGGACTCCGCGTACTCCGGCTGGGTCTCGATCAGCGTCGGGTGCAACAACACCTGCACGTTCTGCATCGTCCCGGCGCTGCGCGGCAGGGAGAAGGACCGCCGTCCGGGCGAGGTCCTGGCCGAGGTGCAGGCGCTGGTCGACCAGGGCGTGCTCGAGGTGACCCTGCTCGGGCAGAACGTCAACGCCTACGGCGTGGAGTTCCGGGACCGCGGTGCCTTCGCCGACCTGCTGCGCGCGGCCGGCCGGATCGAGGGGCTGGAGCGGATCCGCTTCACCAGCCCGCACCCGCGCGAGTTCACCGACGACGTCATCGCGGCGATGGCCGAGACGCCGTCGGTCTGCCACCAGCTGCACATGCCCCTGCAGAGCGGGTCGGACGACGTGCTCCGCCGGATGCGCCGCGGCTACCGGCAGGACCGCTACCTCGGCATCCTCGACCGCGTGCGCGCGGCCATGCCCGACGCCGCCATCACCACCGACGTGATCGTCGGCTTCCCGGGCGAGACCGAGGCCGACTTCCAGCAGACCCTCGACGTGGTGCGGGCCGCCCGCTTCGCCGGCGCCTTCACCTTCCAGTACTCCAAGCGCCCCGGGACGCCGGCCGCCGAGATGGACGGCCAGCTGCCCAAGGAGGTCGTGCAGGAGCGCTACCTGCGGCTGACCGCGCTGCAGGAGGAGATCAGCTGGGCGGAGAACCGCGCCCAGGTCGGCCGGACCGTGGAGCTGCTGGTCGCCGCGGGCGAGGGCAGCAAGGACGCGCGCACCGGACGGCTGTCCGGCCGGGCCCGCGACGGGCGGCTGGTGCACTTCACGGCGGCGGACGGGGTCCGTCCCGGTGACGTGGTCGAGACCGTGGTCACCCAGGCCGCGCCGCACCACCTGGTCGCCGACGGGCCGCTGCGCGCGCACCGGCGGACCCGCGCCGGCGACGCGTCCGAGGCCGGCACCCGCCCGACCACCCCCGGCGTCCTGCTCGGCATGCCGCGCATCGGCGCCCCGGCGTAGAGCAAGGACCCTGTCCTCCCCACCCTTCGCAGGCTCAGGGCGGGGCCCGGGACAGGGCCGAGGGGCGTGGCTACCTCCGGGAGGCCGACTTCTCCGCCTCGGCCAGCCACTCCCGCCGGGTGGTGAGGTTCGCGCGGGCCTCCTCGATCCGCCGGGCGTCGCCGGCGGCCTCGGCCTTGGCCAGCTGCTCCTCGGCCTTGGTGACCGCCTGCCGCATCGAGGTGACCATCGGGTTCTCCGGGGCCACCCGCGGGCGGGAGGTGTCGACGGCGCCGCGGACGCGCTGCTCGACGGCCTGCATCCGGTCCTCCAGCTGGCGCATCGCGCCGCGCGGCACGTGGCCGATGGCGTCGTAGCGCTCCTGCAGCTTGCGCAGTGCGTTCTGCGCGCCCCGCAGGTCGGTGGAGGGGTCGAGCTTCTCGGCCTGGGCCAGGATCTCCTCCTTGGCCTGCTGGTTGGCCAGCTGCTCGGAGTTGCGGGCCTTGTCCGACTCCGCGCGGGCGGAGAAGAAGACGTCCTGCGCGGCGCGGAACTGCTTCCACAGGTCGTCGTCGCCGTCGCGACCGGTGCGCGGCACGGCCTTCCAGCGGTCCATCAGGGAGCGCATGGCGGCGCTCGTGGCGCCCCACTCGGTCGACGTCGAGAGCCGCTGTGCCTCGGCGATCAGCTCCTGCTTGGCCGCACGGGCCTCGCCGCGCTGGGCGTCGAGGGCGGCGAAGTGCGCGCCACGGCGGCGGCCGAAGGCGTCACGGGCGGCGGCGAACCGGGTCCACAGCGCCTCGTCGGTCTTGCGGTCGATGCCGCGGATGGTCTTCCACTCCTCGACGATGGCCTTGAGCCGGTCACCGGCGGCCTTCCACGAGGTGGACTCGGCGGCGATCTGCTCGGCCTCGGCGGCCAGCGCCTCCTTGCGGGCGACCTGCGCGGCCCGCGCGGCGGCCTTCTCCGCCCGCGACTCGGCGGCCGCGGAGTCGGCGGTCCCGACCATGGCGCGGGCGCGAGCGGCCAGCCCGTCCAGGTCGCCGACGGCGGTGGCAGTGGGGATCGACTCGGCCAGCGCCTGCGCCTTGGCCTTGATCTCGCTCGGGTTGCCGGTGTGCGCCCTCAGCCGCGCCTCGAGCAGGCCGACCTCGGTGGCCAGGTCGTCGTAGCGGCGGGCGTAGTGGGCCAGCCCCGCGGCGGGCTCGCCGGCCTGCCACGAGCCGACGGCGCGCTCGCCCTCTGCGGTGCGGACGTAGACCGTGCCGTCCTCGTCCACGCGGCCCCACCGGGCGGGGTCGGACGGCGGGGCGGCGTCGACGGGCGGGTGCGGGACGGCGCCGTGAGCCGCGGGGGCCGGCGGGGCGGCCTCCTCGACGGGTGGTTCCTCGGCCGTCGATCCCTCGGCCGGCGGTTCCTCGACGGGCAGTTCCTCGACGGGCAGGTCCTCGACGGGCAGGTCCTCGGCCGGAGGTCCCTGGGCCGCGGTCTCCTCGACCGGGGTGTCCTCGGGAGCGGCCTCCGGCGGGGTCTGCCCGGCGGTGCCCGCGGTCGGGTCGGCGAGAGCGGCCTCGCCAGGGATGGGCGCCGCCGCCGTCCCCGCCTCGGGGGCGACCGCCTCGGATCCGGTCGACTCCGGCTGGGACAGCTGCGAGGGGCTTCCGGCGTTCTCCGTGCTCGACACGTCCCGGAGTGTCCCACGACGCATCCGGGACACTGCTGCGGTGAGCTCGATCCCGCCTGGTCCCGGCACCTCCGGCGTGGGCGCTCCGCGGACGGTCCCGTCGGCCGTCGCCTTCTGCCCGTGCCCGCCGCTGCTGGTGCCGGCCGTGGCCGGGCGGGCCGCCGACGACACCGCCGGGCTGCGGGCCGCCTGCGCGGCGGCGCTCGACGGGGTGCTGGACACCCGGCCGGAGGTGGTCGTGGTCGTCGGCGGGGCCGGGGGAGGCGCACGGTTCGGCGAGGGCGACGGCGGGGACCTGCGCGGCTTCGGCGTCGACCTGGCGGTCCCCTTCGCCGGCAGCGCCCGGCCGGGCGGGCGCCGGACGCCCCTGGCCCACACCCTCGGCGCCTGGCTGCTGGACGAGGCCGGGTACGCCGGCGTCCGCCTCGGGGTGGGGCCCGACGACCTCGCCGACGCGCTCGGCGACCTGCCCGGGCCGGTCGCCGTCCTGGCGATGGGGGACGGCTCGGCGCGCCGGTCGGTCAAGGCGCCGGGCCACCTCGACGAGGCCGCCGCGCCCTTCGACGACGCCGTCGCCGCCGCGCTGGCCGCCGGGGACGCCGACACCCTGGCCGCGCTCGACGCCGCGGAGGGCGCCCGGCTGCTCGCCTCCGGCGTGCCCACCTGGCGGGCGGTCGGCGCCGCGCTGGCCGGCTGTGCGGTCACCGGCCGGCTGCACGCGCACGAGGCGCCCTTCGGCGTCGGCTACCTGGTGGCCGACTGGGCCGTGCGGTGAGCGGTCTGCCGCCGGTGGTCGCGCTGGTGGGCCCCACCGCCACCGGCAAGACCGCCCTGGGGGTCGCCCTGGCCTCCCGCCTGGGCGGGGAGGTGGTGAACGCCGACTCGATGCAGCTCTACCGCGGCATGGACATCGGCACCGCCAAGCCCGACCGCGCCGAGCGGGACGGCGTGCCGCACCACCTGCTCGACCTGTGGCACGTGCGCCAGGCGGCGTCGGTGGCCGAGTACCGGCGGCTGGCCCGTGCCGAGGTCGACCGGCTGCGGGCCGCCGATGTGGTGCCCCTGCTCGTCGGCGGCTCCGGGCTCTACGTGCGCGCCGTCCTCGACGAGCTGGACTTCCCGGGCACCGACCCCGCGGTGCGGGCCCGGCTGGAGGCGGAGCTCGCCGAGGCCGGCCCGGCCGCGCTGCACGCGCGGCTGGCCGCGGTCGACCCGGCCGCCGCGGCCGCCGTCCTGCCCTCCAACGGACGGCGGGTCGTGCGGGCGCTGGAGGTCGTCGAGATCACCGGCGGTCCGTTCCAGGCGACCCTGCCCGAGCCGCGGCGGCACTACCCGGCGGTGGTCGTCGGCCTGGACCGCGAGCCGGCCGAGCTCGACGAGCGGGTCGCCGTCCGGGTGGACCGGATGTGGGCCGCCGGCCTCGTGGCCGAGGTGGAGGCGCTGGCCGCCGACGGGCTGCGCGAGGGCCCCACGGCCTCCCGGGCGCTGGGCTACGCGCAGGTGCTGGCCCAGCTCGACGGCACCCTGACCCCGGCGGAGGCGCGGGAGCGCACGGTCAGCGCCACCCGGCGGTTCGTGCGACGGCAGCGCTCGTGGTTCCGCCGGGATACGGCGACCACCTGGCTCGACGCCGCCCGGCCCGACCTGGTCGACGCGGCCCTCGCGGTGATCACCGCCCGTACCCTGGAGCGGTGAGTGCGCACCGGGTGCTGATCGGCCACGGCACGGAGAACGACTTCGTCGTCCTGCCCGACCCCGACGGCACCGGCTGGCCGGAGAGCCGGCTGGACGCGGCGATGGTGCGGCGGCTGTGCGAGCGACGTGCGGGTCTCGGCGGGGACGGCGTGCTGCGCGTCGTCCGCAGCGAGCACGTGCCCGACGCCCCGGCCGTGCTCGGCGAGGCGCTGGGGCACTGCGAGTGGTTCATGGACCACCGCAACGCCGACGGCTCGACCGCCGAGATGTGCGGCAACGGCATCCGGCTGTTCCTGCACGTGCTGGTGACCGAGGGTCTGGTCGACCGGGCGGCCTGCGCGGACGGCGTCTGGGTCGGCACCCGCGGCGGTCCGCGGCGGGTCGGCGCGGCCGACGACGGCGGCTACTGGGTGGACATGGGTCCGGCCCGGCCGTTCGGCGCCGGCAGGGCCGAGCTGGACGGCGCCGCGTTCCCCGGCCGCGCCGTCTCCATGGGCAACCCGCACCTCGCGGTGCTCACCGACGTCGACGTCGACACCCTCGACCTCACCGCCGCGCCGGCGGTGGACCCGGGCCTGTTCCCGGACGGCGTGAACGTCGAGTTCGTCAACGTCGTCGAGGCGGGTGCGCACGTGCGGTTGCGGGTGTCCGAGCGCGGCGTGGGGGAGACCCGCTCGTGCGGGACCGGCGCCTGCGCTGCTGCCTGGACGGCACTCGAGGCCGCCGGCGCGGCGACCGGCACGGTGACCGTCGACGTCCCCGGGGGCCGGCTGCGCGTGACCGTTGACGAGCGGACGACGGTGCTGTCCGGCCCCGCGGTCGTGGTGGCGGCCGGCCAACTCACCCCGGAGTGGCTCCAGGGCTGAGCTCCGGTCCCATCCGGGCTCGGCCACCCTTTCGGGCCCCGCCGGCCCCGTCCCGGGCACCGCCCTGAGCCTGCGAAGGGCGGGGAGGACGGGGTCCTTCCACGAGGCGTGGGGGGAAGGGTGGTCCTCTTACTTGGTGTTCTCGGTCTCCTCCGGGGACTCCGGCATCATCGACTGCCCGGCGATGCCCGGGCTGCCCTTCGGCGCACCGCGGCCGCTGTCCTGGTCCGGACCGGCGCCCAGCGGGTTGCGCGGCGGGTCGAGACCGATGGGGTCCCGGCCCGGGTCGTCGAGCTCCTCGTTCGTCCCCGCCGCGCTGCTGCCCGTCTCGCTCATCTGGAGCCTCCTCGTGTGGTCGGTGCCCGCCTGCGCCCCTACCCGGTCGCGACCCGGTCACGCGTGCCGGGATGGTCCACGGCGGTCGCGGTGTTGTACCGGACGATGACAACTCGGATGCCCCAGGTGCTGGGGTCTGCCACGCTGGAGACGATGACGACAGCACAGAACCGCGCCGTGCTCGCCGACGCCGAGGAGCGCGCCCTGCGCGCGGCCCCCACGCCCGCCGAGGAGGCGCCCCGTCCCGACGAGGAGTGGGAGGAGCCGGACGACACGACCGGCTCCTACGCACTCGAGGCCCGTGGGGCGCTGCGCCGCGTCGCCGGCCTGTCCACCGAGCTCGCCGACGTCACCGAGGTCGAGTACCGCCAGCTGCGCCTGGAGCGCGTCGTGCTGGTCGGCGTCTGGACCGAGGGGACGCAGGTCGACGCCGACCGCTCGCTCGCCGAGCTGGCCGCGCTGGCCGAGACCGCGGGCTCGGAGGTCCTGGAGGCGGTCAGCCAGCGGCGGGACAAGCCCGACGCCGGCACCTACGTCGGGTCGGGCAAGGCCGCCGAGATCCGCGACATCGTCGCGGCGGCCGCCGCCGACACGGTGATCTGCGACGGCGAGCTGACCCCGGGTCAGCTCAACGCGCTGGAGAAGATCCTCAAGGTCAAGGTGGTCGACCGGACCGCGCTGATCCTCGACATCTTCGCCCAGCACGCCTCCAGCCGGGAGGGCAAGGCGCAGGTCGAGCTGGCCCAGATGCAGTACATGCTGCCGCGGCTGCGCGGCTGGGGTGAGTCGCTGTCCCGGCAGGCCGGTGGCCGGGTCGCCGGTGGTGGCGGCATCGGCACCCGTGGCCCCGGTGAGACGAAGATCGAGACCGACCGGCGGCGGATCCGCGCGCGGGTGAGCAAGCTGCGCCGGGAGATCGCCGGCATGGCCACCGCGCGGGCCACCCAGCGGTCCAGTCGCGGGCGCAACGCGGTGCCCAGCGTGGCGATCGCCGGGTACACCAACGCCGGCAAGTCCAGCCTGCTCAACCGGCTCACCGGCGCCGGTGTGCTGGTCGAGAACGCACTGTTCGCGACCCTGGACCCGACGGTGCGCCGGGCGCAGTCCCCGGACGGCCGCGAGTACACGCTGACCGACACCGTCGGCTTCGTGCGGCACCTGCCCCACCAGCTCGTCGACGCGTTCCGCTCGACGCTGGAGGAGGTGGCCGCCGCCGACCTGCTGGTGCACGTCGTCGACGGCTCCGACCCCGACCCGCTGGGCCAGATCGACGCGGTGCACGTCGTCCTGCAGGAGATCGACGCGTCGGCTGTGCCGGAGCTCGTCGTGGTCAACAAGGTCGACGCGATGACCGAGGAGGACATCCTGACGCTCCGCCGGGCGCTGCCCGGCGCGGTGTGGGTGTCGGCCCGGACCGGTCAGGGGATCGAGCAGCTGCGCGACATCGTCGCGGCCCGGCTGCCGCACCCCGACGTCGAGGTCGACGTGCTGGTGCCCTACGACCGCGGCGACCTGGTCGCCCGGGTGCACCGGGACGGCGAGGTGCTCAGCGAGACGCACGAGGCCAGTGGCACGCGGCTCGGCGCGCGCGTCGACGGCGCCCTCGCCGCCGCGCTCGAGGAGTTCACCGCGCCGGTCGCCTGACACGCCCCTCCATCGAGCGAGGTCACGGTCAGGTCACGGCCCGGTACCGTGGCCGGTGTGACCAGCGGCGCGGTACGGCGGCGTCCCGGCGCGCCGCCGCCGGACGCCGCCGCGTCGGCCGAGCCGGTCGTCTCCGTCGGCCGCCCGCCGCGGTGGCTGCTGGTCCTGGCCGCCGCGGTCGCCCTCGCGGTGACCGTCGACCTGCTCACCCGCGGCGTGCTCGAGCGGATGGACCTGCGGGTCTCCGAGGTCGTCAGCTCCTGGGGGCTCGCCGACTCCGGTGCCTACTGGCCGGTGTGGGCGGTGACCCAGCTCGGCGGCCGCGGGTTCATCCTCATCGTCCTGGCTGCGCTGGTCGGCTACCTCGGGTGGCGGTTCCGCACGGCGGTCCCGCTGGGGCGGGTGCTGGTGGCGCTCGTGCTGCTCACTGTCGTCGTCTACTCGTTCAAGTACGGGACCGGCCGCACCGCGCCCGCCTATCCCGGGTCGTTCTTCCACCGCGACGGCGCCTCCTATCCCTCGGGGCACGTGGCCAACGCGGTGCTGATGTGGGGTGTGGCCCGCTGGCAGGTCGTGGTGTACCGGCTCGCGCCGTGGGTGCAGCGCACCATGCTGGTGCTCAGCGTCGCGGGCCCGGTCGCGACCGGCGTGGCGATGGTCTCCCTGGACTTCCACTGGGTCACCGACGCCGTCGTGGGCGCGGCCGTCGGCATCCTGCTGCTGGGCGTGGTTCACGCCCTGGACGCAGCGGTGGTGTCACGCTGGGTCGGTGTGCGCACAGCCCGGCCGTCCGCCTAGCCGCGTCGCGGGGCGACGTCGGACGGCGGGGACCGGTCTCGCGCTGACACTCGTCCTCGGTGCCGCCCTGCCGGCGTCGGCCCGACCGGCGGACGCCGCGCCGGCCGACGGCCCCCCGCCGGGGACCCGCTGCCAGATCACCGACCCCCGCCTGCCGGAGGTCTCCGGTCTGGTCGAGGTGGGCGACCGGATGCTGGTGCACAACGACGGCGGCGAGAGCCTCGAGGTGTACGTGCTCGACCGGACCTGCGCGGTCGTCGCCGTCCGGTCTGCACCGGTGGACCCCTACGACCCCGAGGACCTGGCGCTGGGCATCGACGGGACGGTCTGGCTGGCCGACACCGGCGACAACACCGGGGTCCGGCCGACGGTGGCGCTGCTGGCCCTGCACGCCGACGGCAGCAGCTCGGTCCACCGGCTGGCGTACCCCGACGGGCCCCGGGACGTCGAGGCGCTGCTGCTCGCACCCGACGGGACGCCGTACCTGGTGACCAAGGAGGTCCTGGGGGCCAGCGCGGTCTACCGGCCGGTGTCGGCGCTGGTCGAGGACGGCACGGTGGGCCTCGAGGAGGTCGACCGGGTCGACTTCACGCTCACCGGGACGCCCGGCGGGCCGGTGGGTCGCGCCGGCCAGCTCATGGTCACCGGCGGCGCGGTCTCGCCCGACGAGCGGTACGTCGCGCTGCGCACCTACACCGACGCCTACGTCTGGCCACTGACCGGGTCCGACGTCGCGGGGGCGCTGACGGGCGAGCCGCGCCGGGTCGCCCTGCCCGACGCCCCCCAGGGGGAGGCGGTGAGCTTCACCGAGGACTCGTCGGCGCTCGTGGTCGCGGGGGAGGGGCTGCCCGGTGACGTCACCGTGGTCCCGCTGCCGACCGCGGCGGCCCCGCCGGCCGCAGCAGAGTCGGCGGACGGCCCGCTTCCCGGCCTGGTCGACGGCGATGCGGGACCGCCACCGGTCGCGGCCGCGCTGGCCGCCGCCGTCGTCGCCGGTGTGCTCGTCTGGGTCGGCCGCGCCCTGTTCCGCCGGCGCGGCTGACGCCGCGCCCGCGGCCCGTTGGCCCCGTCCCGGGGCCCGCCCTGAGCGTGCGAGGGGTGGGGAGGACGGGGTCCTTGTTCAGACCCGGCGCAGCACCGTGACCACGCGGCCCAGGACGGTGGCGTCGTCGCCGGGGATGGGCTCGTACGCCGGGTTGTGCGGCAGCAGCCACACGTGCCCGTCGCGCCGCTTGTAGGTCTTCACCGTCGCCTCGCCGTCGATCATGGCGGCGACGATCTCGCCGTTCTCCGCGGTCGGCTGCTGGCGCACGACGACCCAGTCGCCGTCGCAGATGGCCGCCTCGACCATCGAGTCACCGGTGACCTTGAGCATGAAGAGCGTGCCCTCGCCGACCAGTTCGCGGGGGAGCGGGAAGACCTCCTCCACGGCCTGCTCGGCCAACACCGGCCCACCGGCGGCGATCCGGCCGACGAGCGGGACGTAGGTCGGGGCGGGGGTCTCCTCGGCACCGGCGGGCGCGGCCACCGCGGGTGCGGGGGCGCCGGAGGCGTCACCGGGCAGCCGGACGTCGAGCGCCCGGGGCCGGTTGGGGTCGCGGCGCAGCCAGCCCTTCTTCTGCAGCACGCTCAGCTGGTGGGCCACCGACGAGGCCGACGAGAGCCCGACGGCCTCACCGATCTCGCGCACCGAGGGCGGGTAGCCGCGCCGCTCGATCGAGTCGCGGATCACCTCGAGGACCCGCCGCTGTCGCTGGGTGAGCCCGTCGCCCGCCTCGCCCCGGTCGGGGAAGGTGCGCACCGAGGCGGTCTCGGCCGGCTCGGGCGCGCCGGACCGGCTCCCGGACGCGCGCCGCGACGAGCCGCCGCCACCCCGGACCCCGCTGCCCGACGTCCCCCTGGTGCCCGCCACGTCTCCTCCTCGCCGGGCCGTGCCGCCACAGCCCTCGTGTCCTGCGCCCGCCCGGATGGCCCCGGCCGGCCCGGCTCCTCGAGGGAGCCCGCGGCCGGCCCGGGCCGCGCCGGCGCCCCGGAGGCGACGGCGGACGGGTGCTGATCTGGACGGTAGCGCCTCGGAGCCGGTAGTTCAAACGTGTGTTCGAACCGCGGTGCGGCGTCGGGTCGACCCCGTCGTCGGGATGCGGTAGACATCGCACAGACGTTCGATCGAACGCGTGTTCGACGTCCGGTGTCGATGGGGAGGAGTGGTCATGGCAGACGTGCGTCAGGCCGTGCTGGAGTTCGACGCGGCGGTGCAGGTCCCGTGGCGGCCGTTGCTCGGGTCGGCGGCCACCGGGCGTGCGGCCGGGGCCGGCCGCGCGATCGGACGGTCGGGTGCGGCCGGTCGCCTGGCTGCCGTGCCGTCGGCCGGGTCGGCCCTGCCCGGCTCCGGCCCGCGGGTTGCCGGGCACCTGCGGCCGGTCCCCGACCGCCCGGGGGGTCGGGAGCCGCACGCCGCGGACCCGGACGCCTCGGCCCGGGGCGCCGGCCGGGCGCCGACCGCGGGCGGTGCGTCGGCGCGCCGGGGGCAGGTCCGCCCGGGTGGGTGGCCCGTCGCCCTGGGGGCGCTGCCCGCACGCGCGGTGCGCGGCGGGTGCGCCGCCTCGGGGCACCCGGCGGGCCCGCGCCTGCGCCTGACCCGCCGGGGGCGGCGGGTCGTGACCGCACTCGCCCTCGGGGGCGCCGTCGCCCTCGGTGCGTGGCTCGCGCCGATCGTCGGCGGTGACGGGACCGGGGACCTGCGGCTGGCCGGTGGGAGCAGCGTCGTGGTCCAGGAGGGCGACACGGTGTGGTCGATCGCCGGGGAGCTCGCCGGCAGCGAGCAGGACGTGCGGGTCGTGGTCGACGCCATCGAGGAGCTCAACGACCTCGAGGGCTCCGTCGTCGTTCCCGGCCAGGTGCTCGAGCTGCCCTGACCCCACCCGACCACCGCCGCCAGCCGACGAGGAGCGAGGCGCGGTCGAGGAGCGAGGCGCGGTCGAGGAACGACAAGGCGGGGTGTCGATGTTCGTCAACCCGTCGCACCGAGTCGCTGACGCTCTGTCGCGGGTTGCGGACTTACGGTCGGCTCCGTGTCAGCGATCTCAGGGCGCCGGGCCGCCGTCTTCACGCAGCAGTCACAGAACGTCGAGGTCTGCGTCGAGGGCGCCTGGTGGCCGGGCTCGCTGCGGGGGTGGCGGCACGACGGCGGCGGAGCGTGCGAGGTCTGGGTGCGGGTCACCGTCGCCGGCACCGACCGGGAGATCTGGACCGACCTCGGCGAGGTCCGGCTGCCGGAGGCCGACCCGGCTCCGGTCCTGGTCCCCGACGCGCCGGCCGAGCTCTCCCTCGGCATGGCCGAGGAGCTCCTCCCCGGCGCCTCGGCCGCCCCACGGCTGTCCCTGAGCGAGGCGGCGGCCCGTGAGCAGCGGGTGGCCGGCGTCCTCCCCGCGTCGGCTCCGGCCGCGGCGCGCCGGCGCCGCCACGGCGGCGACGTGACCGCCGAGCTGCCCGCCGTGCACGGTGGGGCGGCCGCCGGCCGGCACCGGGCCTCGGCGGTGGCCGGCCGCCACCGGGCGGGCGACGGGCTCCCGCAGCCGGAGGCTCCCGCCGCGGAGCTCGGCGAGGCGACGGTGCTCATGCCGCGCGCCACCGAGGTCGACTGCATGACCCGCCCGCTGCGGCTCGGGGACCGCGTGTCCCGGCCCCGCCTCACGCGCCCCGACGAGGCGCTGCGCGCCTGAAAGAGGACCCTCCTGCCCCCCGTCGCTCGCAAGCTCGCGACGGGACCCTGCAGGAGGGCCGCCCGCGGCGTGCGACCGCTGCCGCGCGTTCGGCGGCGTGTTGCCGGGACGGTTGTGACGCCTGAGCGCGGGTGGTCACGAAGTCGTCTCGGCGGCCGACGCGCGTGGTCATCCGACTTGCAGATCTAGGGGGGCCCGACCTAGGGTTCCCCTACATCTAGTAGTTGCACTGCTGAGAGTCCATCCACAGGCCGATCCTCAGGTCCTCCCCACGACGTCCACCGGATGTCCCCAGGGAGGTCCACAGTCGGCCTCCCGGCTCTGCCGCACCGGCCGCTCCCGCAGTCGGCTCGGTGCCCGGGCGGACACCGCGGCGGAGCAGGTTCGGAGGGAGGGGATCCATGCGCTGCCCCTTCTGTCACAACGCCGACAGCCGCGTCATCGACTCGCGCGAGGCCGACGAGGGGGCGACCACGCGTCGCCGCCGGTCGTGTCCCGCCTGCGGGCGGCGCTTCACCACGGTGGAGGAGGCCGTCCTCGCCG
>DASQNB010000368.1:0-7846 GCA_035645175.1 Geodermatophilus sp. | reverse complement strand
TGCCCGCCGGGGCGGTGCACGCCCTCGCCGAAGTTGAGCAGGGTGTTCGTCGTCCCCCGGTAGCCCATCTTGTGGTTGAGGCCGGCCAGGACGACGTCGTTGCGCTCGCCCAGCGAGCCGTCGGCGTCCACCAGGTACTTCGGCACGATGAACAGCGAGATGCCCTTCACCCCGGGCGGTCCGCCGGGGATCTTGGCCAGCACCAGGTGGACGATGTTCTCGGTCAGCTCGTGGTCACCGCCGGAGATCCACATCTTGTTGCCGGTCAACCGGTACGTGCCGTCGTCCTGCGGCACCGCCCGCGTGGTGATGTCCGCGAGCGAGGAGCCGGCCTGCGGCTCCGACAGCGCCATCGTGCCGAACCAGCGGCCCTCGACCTCCGGCCGGACGTAGGTGTCGATCTGCTCCTGGCTGCCGTGGGCGAGCAGCAGGCGGGCGTTGCCCATCGTGAGGAAGGGGTAGGCCGACGTCCCGACGTTGGCCGCCTTGAACCACGCGAACACCGCCTGGCCGACGACGTGCGGCAGCTGCATGCCGCCGTACTCCTCGTCGAACTCACCGGCCATCAGCCCGGCCTCGGCGAAGACCTCCAGGGCCCGCTTGACCTCGGGGACCATCTCGACCCGGCCGTCGACCATCCGCGGCTCGTTCTCGTCGGCCGTGCGGTTGTGCGGCGCGAAGTGCTCGGTGGCGATCTGCTCGGCGAGGTCGAGCACCGCGTCGAAGGTCTCCCGCGAGTGCTCGGCGTACCGCGGCCGCTTGACCAGGCCCTCGACGTCCAGCCACTCGTGCAGCAGGAAGTCCAGGTCGCGGCGGGACAGGATCAACGACGAGCGCACGACGCCTCCACGCGGAGCGGCAGGACCCGGGGCGCGGCCGGCCCCGGTCCTGCCACAGTAGGACGTCGCCCGACGACGGGCCGCGGACCTGCGGGCGGGCCGACCCGGGGTACCGGGGGACGGCGCGCACCGGCCGGCAGGTGCCGCACCCGCTGACGGACGGGTCCGTCCCGCACGGTTGGCGCCGTCGACGTCCTGGGTAGCCCGCGTCCTCCAGCCGTCGATGCCCAGGAGGACGCGTCATGGCCGTGCCCAGGATCCTCGACTCCCTGCGGGGAGCCGCCACGGAGGCAGGAGGGGCACTGCTCGGCCGCCTCCAGCACGTGCGGCTGCCCGGGGTGGGGCAGTCGTCGGTGCCCGACGACCCCGAGACCGCCGCCCGCCGCTGGCGGGCGGTCACCGTGCTGTGCTCGCCGGAGCAGGTGGGCACCGGGGCGGACCTCCCGGCGCCGCTGGCCGCGCTGGGCGACCGCCTCGAGGTGCGGATCACCCCCGCGCCGGGCGACCGTGGCACCGAGCTCGCCGCGCGCTACCGCGACCGGCCCTCGGACGACGACCTGCGCGCGCTGCGCTCCGCGCTGCGGCAGGCCAAGCAGCTGATCGAGGTGGGCGAGGTGCTCCGGGTGGACCCGGCGCCGCACGGCGTCCGCAAGCACACGCCGCAGGGTGCGGCGCTGGAGGGCGCGACGGCTCGCGCCGGGGGAGAGGGTGTGCTGTGAGGGCTGCGACCTGGACGGGCGTCAACGAGGTCTCCGTCGAGACGGTGCCGGACCCGACGATCCTCAACGACCACGACGTGATCCTCCGGGTCAGCCGGACGACCACCTGCGGCTCGGACCTGCACCTGCTGGGCGGCTACATCCCGTTCATGCGGGCCGGCGACGTCCTGGGCCACGAGTTCATGGGCGAGATCGTGGAGGTCGGGAAGGGGGTGCGGGACCGGAGGATCGGCGACCGCGTCGTCGTCAACTCCTTCATCGCCTGCGGCCACTGCTGGTACTGCAGGCAGGAGCTCTACAGCCTCTGCGACAACGGCAACCCCAACCCCGGCATCACCGAGGCGCTGTGGGGGCAGAGCCCGGGCGGCTGCTTCGGCTACTCCCACGCGATGGGCGGCTGGGCCGGCAGCCACGCGCAGTACATCCGGGTGCCCTACGCGGACGTCGGCAGCTTCGTCGTCCCCGAGGGGGTCAGCGACGAGCGAGCGCTGTTCGCCTCCGACGCGGTGTCCACCGGCTGGATGGGCGCCGACCTGGCCGGCACGAACCCGGGGCACGTCGTCGCGGTGTGGGGTGCCGGCGGGGTCGGCCAGATGGCCGCCCGCGCCGCGATGCTGCTCGGTGCTGAGCGGGTGTACGTCATCGACCGCCTGCCCGAGCGGCTGGCGCAGGTCCGCCAGCACGTCGGCGCCGAGACGATCGACTACTCGCGGACCGACGTCATGGCCGAGCTCCGCGAGGTGACCGGTGGGCGCGGGCCCGACGTCTGCATCGAGGCGGTCGGCATGGAGGCGCACAGCACCGGCGTCCAGGGCGCCTACGACCAGGTCAAGCAGCAGCTGCGGCTGCAGACCGACCGGCCCTCCGCCGTCCGGGAGGCGATCCTGGCCTGCCGGAAGGGCGGCAGCGTCTTCGTGCTCGGCGTCTACGCGCAGATGGTCGACAAGTTCCCGCTGGGCGCGCTGATGAACAAGGGCCTGACCGTGCGCGGGGCGCAGGTGCACGGGCAGCGCTACATGCCGCGGATCCTCGAGCACATGGCCCGCGGCGAGCTCACCACCGAGCACCTGGCCACCCACGTGATGCCGCTGGAGGAGGCGGCCCGGGGCTACCAGATCTTCAAGGACAAGACCGACGGCTGCGTCCGCTCGGTGTTCATCCCCTGACACGGGCAGAGGCCCCTCCCCGTGGTGCGGGGAGGGGCCTCTGCCCGTGTCGATCACGGAGTCGTTGCTCGGGGGAGCGGCGTGCCCCGCCGTGTCACCGGCAACGACCCCGTGATCGACGGAGGTGAGGCGGGTCAGGCGCGGTGCTTCGCGGCGCCAGGGCGCCCCGCCGGGGGTGCGGTGGACGTCGGGGCCGCGGCGCCGACCGCCTGCACGACCTGCTCCTCCGGGTCGTCCGCGTCCGGGGCGCCGGCGGTCTGCTGCGCCGCCTCCCGCGCGGCCTGGATGCCGGACTTGTCCGACAGCTTCAGCTGCGGCAGGAAGAGGAACACGACGAACCCGAGCGCCGCCGCGCCCGCGGCGATGAGGAACACCAGGTCGATCGACTCGGAGAAGCCGGTCTTGAACGGCAGTGCGAGGTAGTCGGGCAGGTCCTGGATGAACGAGGTGTCCGACAGGTCGGCGCCGCCCGCCAGCCGGCCGCTCCCCAGCGCCTCCGCCACGCGCGGGTCGCCGGCGGCCGACTCGGCGACCGCGTCCTCGATCTCCGCCGGCAGGCGGCTGAACAGCACGGACAGGAACGCGGCGGTGCCGATCGTGGCGCCCATCTGGCGGAAGAAGGTCACCGAGGAGGTGGCCACGCCCATCTCCCGCGGGGGGACGGCGTTCTGCACCGCGAGGACCGCCGGCTGGAAGTTGAAACCGAGACCCACACCGAGCATGACCATGAGGGGCACCAGCGCCCAGATCGAGGTCTCGGCGCCGACGATGAACGACAGCGACACCAGGGCCACGGTCATCAGCGCGGTGCCGAGCAGGGGGAAGACCTTGTACCGGCCGGTCTTCGAGATGGTGATGCCCGAGCTCATGGCGCCGACCATGATGCCGAGGACCAGCGGGATCATCTGCAGGCCGGCGACGGTCGCGCTGGAGCCCTGGACGATCTGCAGGTACTGGGGGAGCAGCAGCAGGCCACCGAACATGCCGGCCCCCACCACGACGCTGCCCAGGGTGGCGACGGTGAAGCTGCGGTTGCGGAACAGCCGCAGCGGCAGCAGCGCCTCGTCGCGGTAGGCCCGCTCGGCCAGGACGAAGAGCACGAACCCGGTCGCACCGATGGCGTAGCAGAGGAGCGCGCGACCCGACGTCCAGCCCCACAGCCGGCCCTGCTCGGCGATGACCAGCAGGGGCACGACGAAGGTGACCAGGGCCAGGGCGCCCGGCCAGTCGACGCGGTGCTCGCGGCGCTCGTGCGGCAGGTGCAGCACGCGGTAGACGGCGGCGAACGCCAGCGCGCCGAGCGGCACGTTGACCAGGAAGATCCAGCGCCAGCCGTCCATGCCCAGCAGGGAGCTCTGGCCGGCGAAGAACCCGCCGATGACCGGGCCGAGGACACTGGAGGTGCCGAAGACGGCCATGAAGTAGCCCTGGTACCGAGAGCGCTCGCGCGGCGGCACGATGTCGCCGATGATCGCCAGGGCCAGGGACATCAGGCCGCCGGCGCCGACGCCCTGGACCGCCCGGTAGGCGGCCAGCTGGTACATCGAGTCCGCGATGCCGCAGAGCACCGAGCCGACGACGAAGACGGCGATCGCGAAGAGGTAGAACGGCCGCCGTCCGTAGATGTCGGAGAGCTTCCCGTACAGCGGGGTGGAGATCGTCGAGGTGATGAGGAAGGCCGTGGTCGCCCAGGCCTGCAGGTCGTAGCCCTGCAGGTCGTCGGCGATGGTGCGGATCGCCGTGGACACGACGGTCTGGTCGAGGGCCGCGAGGAACATCGCCACCATCAGCCCGGCGACGATCGTGAGGATCTGCCGGTGGGTGAAGACGCCGTCCTCATCGGGCGCGGAGGCCGCCTCCCGGGCGTCCCTCCGGTCGGCCGCAGTGGTGCTGGTGGTCTGGCTCATGACTTCTCTCTGGGGGACGCGGCGACCGCCACGGCGCTGGGCTCGGTGGGGAGGGATGCGGCGAGGTCGTCGAGGAGACGACCGAACAGGCGGGCCAGCGTGGCCAGGTCCGCGGCCGACCAGTCGGCGGTGGCCCGGGCCAGGTGGGCCTCGCGCTCGGCACGGACCTGCGCCATGGCGGTCCGGCCGGCGTCGGTGACGACCAGCCGGCTGGCCCGGCCGTCGGTCTCGTCGGCGATCCGGTGGACCAGGCCCCGCTCGATGAGGGACGACACGTGCCGGCTGACCGTGGAGGGGTCGGCGTGCACCAGCTCGGCGAGCGCGCCCTGGCGCAGCGGGCCCAGCCGCTCGAGGGGGAACAGCAGGACCAGCGCCGCGCGGTCGCGACCCTCGGCGGCCTGACTGCTCTTGAGCGCGTGCACCAGCCGGATGAAGCGCGGCAGCTGCTCGCCGAGGGTGCGCAGGTCGGTGAGCCGGTCGTCACCGGGTGCGGCGGGGCCGGGCACGGCGGGGGACGGCGGCACGGGCGCTCCAGGAGAACGGCGGGACGGAACACGTGCACGCTACAAGCGGTTGCACGTATCACGCAACCAGTTGTACGGCCCACGCAAGTGAGCCGTCCCACCTCCGCCGGCCGGTGTGCGGTGCGATCCTGGATCTGCACCCGCCGGCAGGCCCGTCCGCCGGGGACCCGCCCTGCCCAGACGAGGAGACCCTCCGTGACCACCCCGCCCGACGACCTGCGCGCGCGGCTGGCCGGGCTGACCCTCGAGGACGGGCACCGGCTGGGCCGCCGGCTCGACGGCACCCGCCGGACGAGGGACGCCGAGGCGCGGGCCCGGCAGCGGGCGCGGATCGCCGCCGACGTCGCCGCCGCCGAGGAGCGGATCGCCCGCCGCCGGGCCGCCGTCCCCGCGGTGCGCTACCCCGCCGAGCTGCCGGTCAGCGCGCGGCGCGACGACATCGCCGCCGCGCTGCGCGACCACCAGGTCGTCGTCGTCGCCGGGGAGACCGGGTCGGGCAAGACCACCCAGCTGCCCAAGATCGCCCTCGAGATCGGTCGCGGCGTGCTCGGCCGGATCGGGCACACCCAGCCGCGCCGGATCGCCGCCCGTACCGTCGCCGAGCGGATCGCCGAGGAGCTGGAGACCCCCCTCGGGGAGGTCGTCGGCTGGAAGGTGCGCTTCACCGACCAGGTCGGCGACACCACGCTGGTCAAGGTCATGACCGACGGCGTCCTGCTCAACGAGATCGTCCGCGACCGGCTGCTGCGCCAGTACGACACCCTGATCATCGACGAGGCGCACGAGCGCAGCCTCAACATCGACTTCCTGCTCGGCTACCTCGCCCGGCTGCTGCCCCGCCGTCCCGACCTCAAGCTGGTCATCACCTCGGCGACCATCGACGTCGACCGGATCGCGAAGCACTTCAGTGCGGACGGCGCCGAGGTGCCGGTCGTCGAGGTCAGCGGGCGCACCTACCCGGTCGAGGTCCGCTACCGCCCGGTGGTCGACCCGGATGCGGCCGAGGGCGACCCCGCGTCGGACCCGGACAGGGACCAGGTGACCGCGATCGCCGACGCCGTCGAGGAGCTGACCGCCGAGGGCCCGGGCGACGTCCTGGTCTTCCTCGCCGGCGAGCGGGAGATCCGCGACACCGCCGACGTCCTGACCGAGCGCTTCCCCGCCGTCGAGGTGCTGCCGCTCTACTCCCGCCTCTCCGCCGCCGACCAGCACCGCGTGTTCGCCCCGCACACCGGGCGGCGGGTCGTGCTGGCCACGAACGTCGCCGAGACCTCGCTGACCGTGCCGGGCATCCGCTACGTGGTCGACCCGGGCACCGCGCGGATCTCCCGGTACAGCTCCCGGCTCAAGGTGCAGCGACTGCCCATCGAGCCGATCAGCCAGGCCTCCGCCCGGCAGCGCTCCGGCCGCTGCGGGCGCACCTCCGACGGCATCGCGATCCGGCTCTACACGCAAGCCGACTTCGACAGCCGCCCCGAGTACACCGACCCGGAGATCCTCCGGACCAGCCTGGCCTCGGTGCTGCTGCAGATGGCCGCGCTGGAGCTCGGCGACGTCGCCGACTTCCCGTTCATCGACCCGCCGGACCGCCGCGCGGTGGCGGACGGCGTGGCGCTGCTCGAGGAGCTAGGCGCGCTGGACGGTGACGGCGCGCTGACCCCCACCGGCCGCACGCTGGCGGCCCTGCCGCTGGACCCGCGCATGGCGCGGATGGTCGTCGAGGCCGACCGGCGCGGCGTGCTGGAGGAGGTCCTGGTCATCGCCGCGGGGCTGACCATCCAGGACCCCCGCGAGCGGCCGAGCGAGCACCAGCAGGCCGCCGACCAGGCGCACGCCCGGTTCGCCGACGAGAACTCCGACTTCCTCGCGCTGCTCAACCTGTGGCGGTACCTCGGCGAGCAGCAGGAGGCCCTCTCCGGCAGCCAGTTCCGCCGCACGATCAAGCGCGAGTTCCTGCACTACCTGCGCATCCGCGAGTGGCAGGACCTCTACGGCCAGCTGCGCAGCACCGCCCGCCGGCTGGGCATGACCGTCGGCGAGCTCGCCGCCGAGCCCGACGAGCGCGGCATCCACGCCGCGCTGCTCTCCGGGCTGCTCTCCCACGTCGGCCTGCAGGTCGAGGAGGGGAAGGGCCGGGACGGCGACCGGCGGCGCGGCGGCCGGGAGTACCTCGGCGCCCGCAACGCCCGCTTCGTCATCGCCCCCGGCACCCCCCTGGCGAGGAAGCCGCCGCGCTGGGTGGTCGCCGCCGAGCTGGTGGAGACCAGCCGGCTGTTCGCCCGCACGGTCGCCCGCGTCGACCCCGATGTCGTCGAGCGGCTGGCCGGGCACCTGGTCTCGCGGCAGTACTCCGAGCCGCGGTGGGACGCCAAACGGGGCTCGGTCGTCGCGACCGAGCGGGTGACCCTCTACGGCATCCCGCTGGTCGTCGGCCGGCGCGTGCAGTACGGCTCGATCGACCCGGTCGTGTCCCGCGAGCTGTTCATCCGGCACGCCCTGGTCGAGGGCGAGTGGACGACACACCACCGTTTCTGGCACGACAACCAGCACGCGATGAAGCGCGTCGCCGACCTGGAGGAGCGGGCCCGCCGCCGCGACATCCGGGTGGACGACGAGACGCTGTTCGAGCTCTACGACGCCCGCATCCCGGCCGACGTGGTCTCCACCCGGCACTTCGACAGGTGGTGGAAG
>DASQNB010000367.1:0-9528 GCA_035645175.1 Geodermatophilus sp. | reverse complement strand
GTACGGCTTCATGAACGAGTTCCCGGTGGGTCGCTTCTACCGCGACGCGAAGATCCTCGAGATCGGCGAGGGCACCAGCGAGGTGCAGCGGATGCTCATCGCCCGCGACCTCGGTGTCGGGTGACGACGGCGGGAGCATCGCAGGGAGCGCCAGCGACCGAGGAGCGGATCGGCGGCGGAACCCGACCGGGGGCACGGTGTCGGGTGACGACGGCGGGAGCATCGCAGGGAGCGCCAGCGACCGAGGAGCGGATCGGCGGCAGAACCCGACCGCGGGCACGGCGTCGGGTGAGCTGTCGTCCTCGCCGGGGATCACTGGGTGCGGGCGACGAGCGGTCCGATCTCGCCGGCAGGCGGACGCGTGCGGACGACCAGCGTCCGGTCAGTCCGCCGGACCGTCGACGGCGGGTTGCCAGACCACCCACTCGTGCCCTGCGTCCGGGGTGCGGACCACCGCCGTCTGCGTGTACCCGAGGTCGCTCATCCGGGGCTCGAGTTGCCGCCCGACGTCCGACCCGCCGTCGAGGAAGACCACCCCGAGGTACCGGTCCGCGAGTGCTCGCTCGAAGGCGGGCACGTCGGACAGGCCCTCGTACTGGAACGCCCCGTCGTAGGTGGGCATCCACTGCCACGGCTGTGTCTGCTCCCGCAGGGCGTACTGCAGTGGTTCCGGGTTGTCCCCGGCGATCCGGATGCCCGGCGTGCCTTCGACGATCGGCGTGAGCGCGCTCGCCAGTGACGTGGTGTCCGGCCAGCTCGTGAAGATCCGCTCCGACACCGACGTGCCGTGCAGCAGGGAGCTGAGCAGCGCGGCCGCGACCAGCGGGGCACCCCACCAGCGCTCCGCCAGCACCGCGCACAGGTGGCCCGCCAGGAGGGCTCCGAAGAGGAGCCCGAGGACCACGGTCTTGTGCAACGAGACCGACTCGCCCGTGTACACCTGGTACAGGGGCGCGGCGACGCTCGCGACGAGCAGGACCGCGCCGAGCGCGGGGCGGTGGCGCAGGACCAGCAGGCCGCCCAGCAGCCCCAGGGCGATCATCGGGCCGGCGTCGCCGACGACCCTCCCGAGCAGCTGCGCCGTGGACTCCGGCGCGAGGCTCTGCCGCTGGATGGTGCTGGAGACCACGCCCGCCAGCAGCGGTCGCGCCCAGGTGGCCACGCTGAGTGCCAGGACGGCGACGGCCGCCGACCCTGCGACGAGGCTCGTCCGCAGCCCCTCCCAGCGCCGGGAGGTGTGCCCGAGGGTGCTGGCGGCGACGGCGAGCAGGACGAAGGGCGCGTCGATCGCCGAGGCGTACTTGAGCAGCACCGCCAGCGCGAGCAGACCACCGACCAGCACCGCCCACCACCGGCTCCGCTGCTGCCCTCCCCGGGCGACCCAGACGCCCACGGCGAGCGCCCACGCGACGGCGGCGTAGGACGGCGCGTCGTACGTGGCGAAGTGGCCCAGGACGAGCACGGGCCCGCTGACGGCGAACACCAGGGCCGCGAAGGTGCCGACGCGCACCTGGTCGGGGCGCCCGAAGAGGCTGTTGGCCGTCCAGTAGACGGCGACCGTCGCGCTCAGCATGCACAGGGTGGAGAACAGCCGCACCAGTTCCAGGCCGCCGACGCTGTCCAGCAGCGCGGCGAGCACCGGGTACAGCTGCGGGGCTCCGGTGAACCAGGCGCTGGGGTTGCTGTACAGGTCCGCCCCGCGCAGCCAGTGGTCGAGCATCCAGTGGCCGTAGTAGACGTACAGCGCCTCGTCCTGGAAGGCCGAGTTGCGCAGCCGGGTGCTCGCCACCACCTGCACCAGCAGGACGACCGCCACGGGCAGGTGTGCCGCGAGTCTCTGGCGAGCAGGTCGTGGTGCGGGCGGGGAGGGAGTCGCAGCGGCTGCTGGGGAGGACACGGGGGCAGCGCCGGCGAGCGGCGAGGCGCTGGTCACCGCGTGGTCGTCACAGAGTCCATGGCAGCTTCCCCCCGGAACGTGCAGTGGAACGCCGATGCGACGGTGCGTGGCGCGGATGGGTCGCCCCTCCCGTACGGAGGACGGCGACCCCAGGCACGTTAGGCGTCCTGGGTCGGCGGACGGCGGCCGAGCCGGTCCCCGCGGGGTGTCCGTGCCCCCCTGCTGGGAGTCGAACACGGCGGGTGCACGGCCGGGCAGGCGTCAGGGGCGCGTGCCCCGCAGGCCACGTGGTCACCGCGGGGGGAGGCGCTCCGCGGCGATCCGCCGAGCCAGCTGCTCCAGCAGCGGGCCGGCCTCGGCCATGCAGCGGTCGGGGTCGGGCTCGAGGTCGGTGAGCGCGTGGGCGGCGTCGATGCCGGCCTGCTGCAGCGCCGCGTCGTCCAGGTCGCGGCGCCCGCAGACGGCGACCACCGAGCCGACGCCGGCCGCCCTCGCCCGGCGGGCCACGCCGACCGGCGCCTTGCCGCGCAGGCTCTGCCCGTCCAGCGACCCCTCGCCGACCACGACCAGGTCCGCGCCGGCCACCAGCCGGTCGAAGCCGAGCAGGTCCAGCAGCAGGTCGATGCCCGGCCGCAGCTGCGCCCCGAGGACGGCGAGGGCCGCGAACCCCACCCCGCCGGCGGCACCGGCCCCCGGCTCGTCGCGCAGGTCCCGGCCGGTGGCGTCGGCGACCGCGTCGGCCAGCCGGGCCAGGCAGCGGTCGAGCAGCACGACGTCGTCCGGGCCGGCGCCCTTCTGCGGGCCGTAGACCGCGGCGGCACCCGTCGGGCCGGTCAGCGGGTTGTCCACGTCGCAGGCGACGACGACCTCGGCGCCGCGCAGTGCGGCCGCGACCCCGCCGACGTCCACCCGGGCCAGCCGCTCGAGCGCCGCGCCGCCGGGCCCGACCGGGGTGCCGTCGGCGTCGAGCAGGTCGGCGCCGAGGGCCTGCAGCAGCCCGGCGCCGCCGTCGGTGGTGGCGCTGCCGCCGATGCCCAGGACGACCCGGCGGGCGCCGGCGGCCAGGGCGGCCGCGACCAGCTCGCCCGTGCCGCGGCTGGTGGCCGTCAGCGGCTGACGCCGGCCACCGGGCAGCCGGGCCAGCCCGGAGACGTCGGCCATCTCGACGACGGCGACGTCCCCGAGCCGGGCGTACGCCGTCTCCACCGGCTCGCCGGTCGGCCCGGTCGCGGTGACCGGGACCGCCTCGAACCCCGCCGCCAGCGCGGCGGCGAGGGTGCCGTCACCGCCGTCGGCGACGGGCAGGCGGTCCACGGCGACGTCCGGGCGGCCGGCGGTCAGGCCGCGCGCGACCGCGTCGGCCACCTCGGTGGCGGTCAGCGATCCCTTGAACTTGTCCGGGGCGACGAGGACACGAGGCACCGGCCGATCCTGTCAGCCGGCCGCTCACGCGGTGACGTCGACGAGCACCTTGCCCACGGCGCCGTCCTCCACCGCGCGGTGCGCCTCCGCGGTCTCGGCCAGCGGGAAGACGTGCAGCGGCAGGCCGGCGTCCTCACCGACCCGCACCGCACCGTCGAGCACCGCGGCGTTGACGTCCTCCACGGCTATCGCCTTGGCCCGCTCCGGCTCGGTGTAGACGAGGACGAACTGCCAGCGCGCGTTCGGGACCATCTGCGCGCGCACCGGCACGGTGACCTCCGCACCGCCGTCGTCGGCGTACATCGCGACGGCTCCGTGCAGGCCGATCACCTGCGCGTCGACGGCGGCGTTGGTCGCGGCGGACACCTCGACGATGGCGTCCACGCCGCCCGGGGTCACCTTGCGCACCTCGGCGACGACGTCCTGCTCCCGGTAGTCGACGACGTGCGAGGCGCCGGCCGCCGCGGCCAGCTGGGCCTTGCGCGGGCTGCTCACCGTGGCGATGACCGTGGCGTCGGCCCAGCGGGCCAGCTGGATCGCGGCGTTGCCGACCGCACCCGCCCCGCCCTGCACCAGGACGGTGGAGCCGGTCAGCGCCCCGGGCCCGAGCCGGTCGGGCAGCGACTCGGCCACGGTGAGGCAGCGGTGCGCGGTGAGGAACGGGATGCCCAGCGCCGCGCCCAGCTCGAACGAGGGGCCGGCGCCGAGCAGCACCACCTGCCGCGCCGGGACGACGGTGTACTCCGCCGCCGTCCCGTGCCGGCGCTGCCAGGCCGCCTCCCAGACCCACACCCGCTCGCCGACCAGCACCGGGTCCACGCCCTCGCCCACGGCGTCGACGGTGCCCGAGCCGTCCTGGTCGGGCACCTGTCCGTCGGGACCGGGCGCGTTGGTGCGCCGGGACTTCCAGTCGGTCGGGTTGACGCCGGAGAAGGCCAGCCGCACCCGCACCTCGCCCGGGCCGGGCTCGGGGGCGGGGCGCTCGACCAGCTGCAGGACGTCGGGGTCGCCGTTCTCGGTGTAGACGATGGCTCGCACGGTCCCGTCCTACCCGGTCGGGCTCGACCACGCGCGGCGGCTCATGCCAGGTTGAGCTGCCAGGAGACGCCGAAGCGGTCGCTGACCCAGCCGAAGCGGCGGCTGAAGCCGTATTCGTCCAGCGGCATCAGGACGGCGCCGCCCTCGGACAGGCCCGCGAACAGCCGGTCGAGCTCCTCGGCCGATGCGACATCGACGAAGATCGAGAAGGACGGCGTGAAGGTGAAGTCGTGGACCGGGGGGCTGTCGAAGCAGCGGAACACCTGTCCGGCGATGGAGAAGGTGGCCTGCTGCACCGTCCCCTCCACGCCCGGCCCGTCCGCCCCGTGACGGGTGAGGGTGAGGACGCGCGCGTCGTCGAACAGCGACGTGTAGAGGTCGAGTGCGCGCTCCGCGTCGCCCGTGAACATGAGGAACGGGGTCACCTGCTGAGGCATGGCGGTCACCGTAGGGGCAGTCGCTGACAGGAAACGGTCACCCCAGCCGGTCGGCGACCGCGGTCAGGAAGTGGTCGGCCTCGCAGAGGTCGTGGTCCTCTCCCTCCGCGGCGGCGACGACGAGCACGACCACCTCGTCGGAGCGCACGAGTCGCGTCTCCCTGACGGCCGGGTCCGGCCCGGGGACCTCGGTGCGGATCGTGACGCCGGTCCACCCCGACCCGGTCCACTCGTCCACCGACCGGGCGATCCGGGCACCCGGGCCGACATCGGTGGACGGCGGTGCCGACACGCAGTCCGGCGCCTCCATCACCGCCTGGCCGAGGATGGCCTCCGCGACCATCGGAGCGGACGTAGCCCAGGCGTAGGCGTGCAGGGTCACCTCCCCGGACGTGTGGCCGGCGGCCACCGGCTCGCCGAGCGCGGGGTCCAGGCGAGGTGCCCGGGTGCCCGGCGCCGTCGTGCAGAGCTGCTCCGGCGGCGGGGGTGGGTCGACCGGCCGGAAGCCGGAGAGCGGCACGGACAGCGCGGCCTCGAGGTCGGGCGGCCCGCCGGGGGATGCGGTCCCCTCCACGCTCGAGGTGCAGGAGGCCAGTACACCGCTGATCGCAGCCACGGCCCACCCCACCGTCGCCGTCCGCATCGCCGTCCTCTGCCGTCGTGCTCCGGCAGGCGGTACCCCGCCGGAGGGAGAGGCACGCGGACCGGTGTCCCGCGGTTGCCGGTCGCCGTCCCGGCTGGTGGGGTCGAACGGTGCCCGCCCCGCTCCCCGGCGTCCTGCCCGCGCCGGTGCGCCGGACCCTGCTGTACCGGCGGGCCACCGGGCACCTCCCGCCGCTGCTGCGGCCGCGCACCTTCACCGAGAAGCTCAACCGGCGCATCATGTTCGACCGGCGCGAGCTCCTGGCGCCCACCTGCGACAAGCTGGCGATGAAGGAGCACGCCCGCACGCTGGCGCCCGGTCTGGTGCGCGTCCCGGAGACCCTCTGGTCGGGCACCGACGTCGGCGAGCTGGCGGGCGTCGAGCTACCCGACCACTGGGTGCTCAAGCCCAACCACTCCTGCATCCGGCGGCTGTTCGGCCGTGGCCCGGCCGACGTCGCGGACCTGCGCCGCCGCACCGTCGGCTGGGTGGGGGAGCGGTACTGGCGCAAGAGTGAGGAGTGGGCCTATCGGCGGGCGCGGCCGTGCCTGCTGGTCGAGGAGCACGTCGGCGTCCCCGGCGTGGTGCCGGCCGACCTCAAGGTGCTCGTCGTCGGCGGGGAGCCCCGGCTGGTCGAGCTGCACACCGGTCGGGGCGATGACCACTCCGCCCGCCTCTACGACCCCGATTGGCGTCCGCTGCCCTGGACGATCGGCTACCGGCCCGGCCCGGACGCCGGACCGCCGGAGCGGCTCGACGACCTGCTCAAGGCCGCGACCGCGCTCGCCGACGGCTTCGACATGCTGCGGGTCGACTGCTACGAGGTGGAGGGCGAGCTGTGGTTCGGCGAGCTCACCCCGTACCCGGGCGCCGGCCTGTCCCCGATCGAGCCCGACCTCGATGCGCGGCTCGGCGCGGCCTGGACCCTGCCGCCGCTGTGGCGTACCCGCGGCTGACCGGTCCCCCCGCCCGACGCCGCGCGTCCATCATCGAGGGGTGCTGCGCACGGTGGCGGTCGTGGCCGGGGTCCTCGTCCTCCTGTACGGGGGCCTGGTCGGGCTGACGTGGGGCCTGCAGCGCCACCTGGTGTACCTCCCCGACGCCGGCCCGGTGCCACCGGCGGCGTCCGTCCTCCCCGGGGCGCGCGACGTCGGCCTGGACACCGAGGACGGCCACCGCCTGGCCGCCTGGTTCCTGCCCGGTGAGGCGCCCGACGCGCCCGCTGTCCTCGTGGCGAACGGCAACGGTGGGCACCGCGGCCTGCGTGCGCCACTCGCCGCGGCCCTGCACGACGCCGGCCTGGCGGTGCTCCTCTTCGACTACCGCGGGTACGGCGGCAACCCCGGGATCCCCAGCGAGGCGGGCCTGGCGCTGGACGTCCGGGCCGCGCGCGCCTTCCTCCTGGAGGAGGCGGGCGTACCGGCCGACCGGCTGCTGTACCTCGGCGAGAGCCTCGGCGCCGGGGTCGTCACCGAACTCGCGACCGAGCACCCACCGGCCGGGCTGGTGCTGCGCTCACCCTTCGTCGACCTGGCGTCGGTCGGCGCGGAGCACTACCCGTTCCTGCCGGTGCGCGCGCTGCTGCGCGACCGCTACCCCGTGGCCGAGCACGTCGCCACCATCCAGGTGCCGACGACGGTCGTCCACGGGGGCGCCGACTCGATCGTGCCGCCCGGGCAGAGCCGCGCCGTGGCCGACGCGGCCGCCGTGCTGCACCGGGTGGTGGAGGTCCCCGGCGCCGACCACAACGACCGGGTGCTGCTCGACGGCCGGGAGGTGGTCGACGCGGTCGTCGAGCTCGCCGGACTCGCCTCCGGCCGGTGACCTGCGTCCGCGGGACCTCACACCGGGGTGATCGAGAGATCCAGGGCGCGGCGGCCCTCCTCGGAGCGGGCAGTGGTGATCCGCTCGGCCGACGGGGTGCCGTACTCGGTCGTGCGCTGCCGGGCCGGGCGGCCGATCGCTGCGGCCATGGACTCCAGCTGGGCGATGGTCTTCAGCGAGCCGTTCTCGCTGCCGGCCATCCGGCTGATGGTCTCCTCCATGAGCGTGCCGCCGAGGTCGTTGGCCCCGCCCTGCAGCACCGCCTGGGTGCCGGCGTCGCCGAGCTTGACCCACGAGGTCTGGATGTTGGCGATCCGGCCGTGCAGCAGCAGCCGGGCGACGGCGTGCACGGCGCGGTTCTCCCGCACCGTCGGGCCGGGCCGGGCGACGCCGGCCAGGTAGATCGGCGAGCTGTGGTGCACGAAGGGCAGCAGCACGAACTCGGTGAAGCCGCCGGTCCCGTCCTGCACCCGGGCCAGCGTGCGCAGGTGCGCGACCCAGTGGGCGGGGGTGTCGACGTGGCCGTACATCATCGTCGAGGTCGTCGGGAGGCCCACCCGGTGCGCGGTGGTGATGATCTCCAGCCAGGTCGCCGTCGGCAGCTTGCCCTTGGTGAGCACCCAGCGGACGTCGTCGTCGAGGATCTCCGCCGCTGTCCCGGGCACGCTGTCGAGTCCGGCCTCGCGGGCTGCCACCAGGAAGTCGGCGAACGACAGCCCGGTGCGGGCCGCGCCGTTGACGATCTCCATGGGGGAGAAGGCGTGCAGGTGGATGCCGGGTTGCCGCTTCTTCACCTCGCGGGCGAGGTCGAGGTAGGCGGTGCCGGGCAGGTCGGGGTGGATGCCGCCCTGCATGCAGATCTCGGTGGCCCCGGCGGCCCAGGCCCGGTCCACCCGCGTGCCGACCTCCTCCAGGGACAGCGTGTAGGCGTCGGCGTCGGTGCGCCGCTGGGCGAACGCGCAGAACCGGCAGCCGGTGTAGCAGACGTTGGTGAAGTTGACGTTCCGGTTCACGACGTAGGTGACGTCGTCGCCGTTGACGTCCCGGCGGACGGCGTCGGCCAGCGCGCACAGGCTCTCGAGGTCGGTGCTGTCCGCGCCGAGCAGCGCCAGGTACTCGGCGTCCGAGAGGCCCGAGGGATCGGACTCGGCGTGCCGCAGCGCCGCGTGCACCGCCGGGTCGCCGGCGACCCGGGCGGTGGAGTGCCCGTCGCGGGCACCCACGGTCCGTGAGCGCAGCTCGGCCCAGTCGCCGTAGACCGCGTCGAAGTCGCTGCGCCGGTCGCCGGTGCGCCCGGCGGTGTCGACCTCGACGTGCAGGTCGGTGCGCCCGGTCGACGTCCATGTCCCTGATTCGAAGGCCGCGTCGGGCTCCTGCCAGGGCAGCCCGGTCGGGACGCGCCCCTCCAACGCCAGCCCGTCGGGGCCGGCCAGCGCGGCGACGTGCGGGCGCACCCGCGGGTCCAGCCACGGCTCGGGGGAGAGCACGTACGGCGGCTGGGCGGCCAGCCGCTCGCGCAGCTCGAACCCGGCCTCGGCCGACAGCGCGGCCAGCTTGTCGGTGTTGGGCCACGGCCGCTCCGGGTTGACGTGGTCGGGCGTCAGAGGTGAGACCCCGCCCCAGTCGTCGACGCCGGCGCGCAGGAGCAGGCCGAGCTCGGTGGAGTCCGACAGGTTCGGCGGCGCCTGCACGCGTGCCTTGGGCCCGAGCAGCAGGCGGGTGACGGCGACCGCGGCGACGTACTCCTGCAGCTGCAGGTCGTCGTGCGCGGCCATCGCCGTCCGCGGCTTGGCCCGGAAGTTCTGGACGATGACCTCCTGCACGTGGCCGTGCCGCTGCGCGCTGGCCCGGATCTGCAGGACGGCGTCCACCCGCTCGGCGTGGCTCTCACCGATGCCCAGCAGCACACCGGTGGTGAACGGGACGGCGGAGCGGCCGGCGTCCTCCAGCACCCGCAGCCGGACGGCGGGCTCCTTGTCCGGCGAGCCGAAGTGCGGGCCGCCCCGCTCCGACCACAGCCGGGTGGCCGTGGTCTCGAGCATCATCCCCATCGACGCCGACACCGGCTTGAGCCGCTGGATCTCCTCCCACGACAGCACGCCGGGGTTGAGGTGGGGGAGCAGCCCGGTCTCCTCGAGCACCCGGATCGCCATGGCCCGCAGGTAGGCCGGCGTGGAGTCGAAGCCGTGCGCCTCCAGCCACTCCCGGGCAACCGGCCAGCGGTCCTCCGGGCGGTCGCCGAGGGTGAACAGCGCCTCCTTGCAGCC
>DASQNB010000366.1:0-2638 GCA_035645175.1 Geodermatophilus sp. | reverse complement strand
TCGACCTGGTCGTCCTCATCGACCCGGAGGCGTTCGGCACGGGCATCGAAGGAGCGGTCGACCGCTATGTCGCGATGACCCGCGCGACCCAGCGACTCGTCATCCTCACGAGCTCCTGACGTCGGCCGAGACCTCGTCACCGCGCTGTCCGGCGCAACAGGCACCGAGCAGCCAGGCAGGCCGAGCTCGCCCGACCGCACCAGCGAGGCCACCCCGGCCGGCCGCGGTGTCCCCACGGCTCTCCGTGACCCACCTGAACCGGACGGTCCGGAGCCATGAGACCGCATCCCGGCGTCCCCATGCGGGTAGCGTCCCCACCCGTGGGGGGCGCGGGCAGCGCGACGACCGGTCCCGAGTGGGACGGCCATCTGCTGCTGCTGCACGACTCCGACGCCGAGCGCAGCGCAGGGGTGGCTGCCTGGGTCCAGCGGGGCCTCGACCTGGGCCAGAAGGTCCTCTACGCCGAGGCCGCCACCGAACGGGAGCACGCGGTGATCGCCGCTCTGGAAGCCCACGGGGTGGACGCCGCCACCGCGGTCGCCGAAGGACGTCTCGCACTGCTGCCCCTGGCCGAGTTCTACCCCACGGAGGGACAGCGGCAGGTCGTCGATCGGGCGCTGGCCGAGGGGTTCCCCGCCGTACGCATGTCGGCCGGGGCCTCGGCCGCGCTGACCATCCTCTCGCCAGGGGACCACCTCTCCGTGGAGAGAGGGATGGACGAGCTCGCCCGCAGTCTCCCGGTGTCCGCGCTGTGTCAGTACGAACGCAGCTGCACCACGGGGCCGAGACTCCGGGACGCCGTCGGCGTGCACGTGCGGGGGATCCGCGAGGGGTACTTCGCCACGGGCACCGGCGAGCTGGGCCTCGTCCTGCGCGGGGAGGTCGATGCCGGCAACGCCGAGGTCCTCGAGGCCGCCGTGACCGCGTTCACCGACGTCCCGCCGCGGGTGCTGCGCCTCGACGTCGCGGAGTTGTCCTTCGTCGACGTCGCCGCCTGCCGGGCACTCGTGCGGGGGAGTCGTGACTTCCGTGCGTCCGGCGGACGGGTACTGCTCGCCGCACCCACACCCCCGGTCGAGCGGACGCTGCGACTGCTCGGGCTGAGCGACCTCCCGGGGTTCCAGGTGAACGGGGGAGACCCATGAGCTCAGAAGCGCGCAAGAACTACCGGCACGCCGCGCTCTTGTTCCGCTCGGACGAGGAGTTCGTGGCCCGGGCCGTGCCCTACCTGCAGGAGGGACTGTCCGCCGGCGAGGTCGCGCTCGTCGTGTGCGACGAGGAGCACAACGCCCTGCTCGCAGGGGCGCTCCCCGATGACGCGCACGTACTGGTCCTCCCTCGCAGCGACGTCTACACCCGCGCGGCACACGTGTGCGTGACCTACGAGCGGCTGGTCCACCGTCTCCTCGCCGACGGTGCGCACGGGACGCGGCTGGTCAGCGAGCCGTCCTACGCCGGCGACCCGGAGTCGTGGCGGGCTTGGGCGGCCGTCGAGGCCGTCTCGAACGTGGTCCTCTCGCAGCTCCCCTTGTCCAGTGTCTGCGGATACGACCTCCGGGCGCTCTCCGCACCGATGCTGCAGGACGTCCAGCGGGCCCATCCCCACCTGCTGACCGCGGAGGGCGTCGTCCCCAGTGACGCCTACGCAGCGCCGGCCGACCTGCTGGGCAGCGCACCGCCCCCGGACCCGCTCGAGCGCACGGCACCGTGCCTCGACCTCGGCGGCATCACCGACCGAGCCGCGCTGGCCCGGGCGAGAGACCAGGTGCGTTCGGTCGTGGCGGCGGCCCACCCACACGACGCGGTCGGCAGGGAGTTCCTCGGCGCGATCGCCGAGGTGATGGCCAACGCCTTCCGCCACGGCCGGCCGCCCCTGCACGTCCGGTTGTGGGCGGCGTCGTCGCGGCTGTTGTGCACGGTGACCGACCGGGGGCCAGGAGCGGACCTGCTGTTCGCCGGGTACACCCGGGGGGACCTCGACGACGGGCGGACCAGGGCGGGGCTGTGGCTGGCCCGACAGACCTGCGACCGGCTCGACGCCTACCGCACACCCGACGGGTTCACCGTGCGCCTCAGCTCGACGGTCCCCGCGGTCCCTCCGGGCGCAGGGGAGAGCACGGACCCCGGCTGAGGCCACTGTCCGCGGCGCCCGGGCCGCGCGCCTGCGTGCCGCGGAGCTCCGCTGCCGGCTGACGTCGCCCGGCGGCATCGCCGGCGTGCTCCGTGAGCGGGGAGCGGGTCGCTGCGCGTCGGTCACGACCTGGCCCGCCCGGCGCCACCGTTGAGGACGTGATGACGGTGAGGTGACGGGGGCGGCTCGATGATGTACCGCGGGGCCATGCATGAGACGGCTCTGCCGCGACGGCAGATGTCCCGTGACGCGTCCAGGGAGGTCGCGATGTCCATCGAGGGCAACAGGACAGCGGTGCGCAGGCTGTGCGCGATGCTCGACAGCCACGACTTGGACGACCTGTCCGAGGTGATGGAGGAGGACTTCGTCGAGCAGGTCCCAGCACCCGGTCAAGGTCCTGGACTCGAGGGGTTCCGGCGCTACATGCAGTACATGTACACGGCCTTCCCGGACCTGCGCTGGCACGTGGTGGACCAGGTCGCCGAGGATGACAAGGTCGCCACACTG
>DASQNB010000365.1:0-10708 GCA_035645175.1 Geodermatophilus sp. | reverse complement strand
GCTGGCGCAGGAGCTCTGAGGACCCCGTCCTCCTCTCCGGGGAAGGACCCCGTCCTCCCCACCCCTCGCAAGCTCGGGGCGGGTGCCCGGGACGGGGCCAGCGGCGAGCCTCTGGACGGGGCCTGCTCGGGACGGGACCGCGGCGGGCCCCTGCGGGGAGGCCGGGATCCGTCGGCGCCCCGGCCTATCGTCCGCGCATGGCCACGGACATCCAGATCGTGATCGACAGCGCCGATCCGCACGGACAGGCCGACTGGTGGGCCGAGGTCCTCGGATGGCAGGTCGAACCGCAGGACGAGGCGTTCATCCGCCGCATGGTGACGACGGGCGCAGCGACCGAGGCGGACACCACCACGCACCGCGGCGCGCTGGTGTGGCGCTCGGGCGCAGCGATCACCTCGCCCGACCCCCACCGGCCGCGGGTGCTCTTCCAGCTGGTCCCGGAGGCCAAGACCGTCAAGAACCGCGTGCACCTGGACGTGCACGTGGGCGCGGACAGGCGGGAGGACGAGGTCGGCCGCCTCGTCGGACTGGGCGCGACCGAGCTCCACCGGGCCTCGCAGGGCCCGTTCGAGTGGGTCACGCTGGCCGACCCCGAGGGCAACGAGTTCTGCGTCGCCTGAGGGAGGACCCGCGCTCGCCCCCACTCGCAGGCTCGCGGCGAGCCCCGGCACGGGGCCGGGCACCCGGGACGGGGACGGCGGCCCTGCGGGTAGGAGGACCCCGTCCTCCCCACCCTTCGCCAGCTCAGGGCGGTCCCCGGGACGGGGCCGGGGGCAGGAGGTCCTCTGTCAGCCGACGCGCAGGTCGCGGGCGAGTCTCCGGTAGGCGACGGTGCGTTCGGCGATGGCCCGTCGGCGACCGCGCCGGCTCCGCCGGCCGGTGCCCAGGTACCGTGCGTCCTCCACGAGCTGGAAGGCGGCGAGCACGCTCGCCTTCACCTCGCGCCCCCGCGGCAAAGCAGGGGGAAGCGGCTCAGCCGAGGTCATGGCGACCCCCCTCTCTCGGGGTCGGCAGTGCCCGGTCCCCGTGCGGACATGGTGCCCCTGCCTCGGCAGGTCCAACCGTGTTGGTGACGGATCGACACCTGTGCGTCACACGGAACACCCGACCAGCACCACCCGCCCCACCCGTACCGTGCCGGGCATGGCCGGACCCTCCCTGCCCCGGGTGCTCAGGTCGCTGCTGCGCGCGGTCGTGCGGCCGCCCGCCACCCGGCCCGGTCCGCCCGCGGCCCGGCACCGTCCGCCCGCGGCTCGGCCCGCTCCGTCCGTCGCCCGCGGCCCCGGCGGCCCCGTCCGGGACCTCACCGGCGGCCTGGACGGCGTCGACCTCGCCTTCCGCCCGCAGGACGACGGCGAGCCCGACCCGGGCGAGGTCGTGTGGGCGTGGGTGCCCTACGACGAGGGCGACGGCCGCGGCAAGGACCGCCCGGTGATCGTCGTCGGCCGCCGGGGCGCCGACCTCGTCGGCCTGATGCTCTCCAGCCAGGACCACGACCGGGACGCCGCGGACGAGGCACGGCACGGCCGCACCTGGATGGACGTCGGCGGCGGCGGCTGGGACCGGCGTGGGAGGCCCAGCGAGGTGCGCCTGGACCGCCTGCTGCTCCTGCCGCCCGGCTCGGCCCGCCGGGAGGGCGCGGCGCTCGGTCGGGCGGTCTTCGACGACGTGGTGACGGCGCTGCGCGCACTGCACCGCCGCTGACCGCGGTGGACGCCGCCGAGGTCTTCTGGGCACTGCACGGCGACCTGCCGCGCGAGGGCGTCGGGTCGGACGCGACCACCCGGACGCTGCTGGAGCTCACCGCGCCGCTGCCGGCCTCCCCCTGCGCTCTCGACGTCGGCTGCGGTCCCGGTCGGGCGTCGCTGGTGCTGGCCGGTGCCGGCGTGCGGGTGACCGCCGTGGACCTGCACGAGCCGTTCCTGCGCCGCACCCGCAGCGCCGCGCAGGGCGCCGGCCTCGCCGGGCGGGTCGCCGTCGAGCGGGCGTCGATGACCGCGCTGCCCCACCCCGACGGCACGTTCGACCTGCTGTGGTGCGAGGGCGCGGCCTACCTGATGGGCGTGGACCGGGCGCTGCACGAGTGGCGCCGGCTGCTGCGGCCCGGTGGGGCGCTGGTGCTCACCGACGCGGTCTGGACGACGGCCGCCCCCTCCGCGGAGGCCCGCCGGTTCTGGGCGCAGTACCCGGCGATGCGCGACGAGGCGGCACTGGTGGGGGCGGCCCGGTCGGCGGGCTGGGAGGTCCTGGGGACACACCTGCTGCCCGACGCGGACTGGACCGACGAGTACCACCGCCCGCTGGCCGCGGCGATCGACGGGTGGCCGGACCCGGACCCCGGGACGGCCGCGGTCCTGGCCGAGGCCCGCAGCGAGGTCGAGGTCCGGCGGGCGCACCGCGACGAGTTCGGCTACCTGGCGCTGGTGCTGCGCCGCACCTGAGCGACCGGTGCCACGACAGCGGCACCGTGGAGCCGGCGCTTCGCGACGGCGATGGGCGCCTGACCGACCAGCGCAGGCAGCACCCACCACACCGGGTTCCCCGTGGAGGCCACCAGCAGCCCGGTTCCCAACGCGATGTAGGAACCGCCCAGCAGGTGCGGCTGCAGGGTCCGCCAGTGCGGCCACGCCTGTCGCCGGGCCAGCGCACCGGCGACCGCGAGCGCCTCCGTGGCCACGGCCACCGGGAGCAGCCAGCCCAGGCCGGGCGCCGACACCGCCAGGACCGCGCCGCTCGCCGCGACACCGGCGACCGCCGCCTGGTAGGCGCCGGCCGGGCCCCGCGCCCGTGCCCCCGCCAGGCGGGCGACGAGCCACACCGGTCCGAGCAGCAGTCCCGCCGTCCCGGCGGTCACGTGGAGCAGGAGCAGCGGGTCGCCGGTCATGGGCCGACGGTGTCAGCCGGCCCGCCACCCGGGCAGTGCCGTCCGTCAGGACCCGGGTGTGACAGGTGTACGGGTCACTCCGCGACGGACTGGTCGCGCACCGTCTGCCGGGGGCGCAGGTGGTAGACCCCGGCCTGCGGGCCCAGCGGGGTCAGGTCGTAGCGGTGCACGACCTTGGGGCCACCGTGCAGGTGCACGTGCGTGATGGTCGGCAGGGGCTCCCCGTGCCGCGCCTCGCGGATCTCCACCCGCCCGTCGAGCGGGCCACCGACGAACAGCAGCACCGCGTCCTCCGTGCCGGCGTCCGCGCCGGTCAGGTCCTCGGACAGCTCCCTCACCTCCCTCGACACCCGGTCGAGGGTAGGCGCGCGGGGCGACGGCGGCACGTGGTCCTCCTCAGCTCCCCCGGGCGCGGCGCAACCAGCGGGCCAGCAGGGGTGCGGAGAGCAGCATCACGAACAGCCGCAGCACCTGGACGGCGAGCACGAAGGTGGCGTCGGCGCCGCTGTCCTGCGCGGTCGCCAGCACCGCGTAGAGCCCGCCGGGCGTGGTGGCCAGGTAGGCGTCCAGCGCGCTGGCCCCGGTGGTCACGGCGAGCACCGCGCCCAGCCCGGCGCAGGCGGCGACCAGGCCGAGGATGACGACCAGCGCCAGCGGCAGCGCCCGACCGATGGTGCGCAGGCTGTCGCGTGAGAAGTTGAGCCCGACCATCAGCCCGATGACCAGGAAGGCCGCGGCCTCCAGCGGCGCGGGGACGTCCACCCCGCCCGAGAGCCCGCCGAGGTCGAGCCCGGCCGCCACCAGCATCGGTCCGAGCAGCGTGGGCACCGGGATCCGCAGCAGCCGGCCCAGCGGCGCACCGGCTCCCAGGCAGACCGCGGCGAACAGCAGCCCGGCCGGCCAGCCGGGCCCGGCGTCGTCCACCGTCGGGCCGCCGGACCCCGGGTCGGCGCCGAACACCGCCGCCGCCGTCACCGGCATGAGGACGACGATCAGCAGCACCCGCAGGTACTGCAGGACGGCGACCATCCGGTCGTCGGCGCCCAGCTCGCGGGACATCGCGGTGATGCCCGACGCGCCGCCGGCGATCATGGCGAACGCGCCGGTCACCGGGCTGACTCCGGGCTGCAGGCGCATGAGCAGCCCGGCCAGCACGCTGAGCACGAGGGTGGCGACGGTGACCACCAGGACCGGCAGCCAGTCGCGGCCGACTGCCTCGAGGGTGTCGAGGTCGACCAGCGCACCGATGGAGACGCCGATCAGCCCCTGCGCCGCCGTCGTGGCCGGCTTGGGGACGGCCAGCCGGCGCCGGCCGGCCAGGCCGCGCACCAGACCGGCGAGCAGGCCGCCGAACAACGACGGCGAGGGCAGGTCGAGGACGTCGAAGGCGAGGGTGAGCGCCACGGCGGCGGTGACCACGAGCGCCGCGTCCGCCACCCGGGCGCCCCGCCCCGCTCCTGCCACGGCCCCCACTCTGCCGGGCGGCCCGGTCGGCCCCTGCAGGGTCCCGCTGCGGCCCCTGGAAGGACCCCGTCCTCCTCACCCCTCGTCGAAGGACCCCCTGCTCCCCGTCACTCGCAAGCTCGCGCCGGGACCCTGCAAGGGGGCCAGTGAGCCTCGGGACGGGGCCGGGACGGGGTCCTCCCACGGTGGGGAACAGGGGCGGCCCCCTCCAGGGCACCGACCCGAGCTGGCGAGGGGTGGGGAGGAGGGGGTCCTTCTTCAGCCGCCGGTGATGCGGCGCAGCTCGGCGACGTGCGCGTCGAACGCGGCCCGGCCCTCCGCGGTGAGCGCCAGGCTGGTGCGCAGCCGCGAGGCACGGGTGGCCTTGCGCACCCGCACGTAGCCGGCCTCCTCGAGCTGTTTGACGTGCTTGGACAGCACCGAGTCGCTGACGCCCACCGTGTCGCGGACCGCGGCGAAGTCCATCGTGTCGACGGCGGCGAGCAGGCCGCAGACCTGCAGCCGGGGCGGTGGGTGGATGACCGCGTCGAAGCGCGGCGCGACGGCGGTCACAGCCCCTCGCGCAGCTCGGCGACGTAGATGCGCGTCCACCACCGGTTCACGGCGTACAGGACGACGGCGATCACCGCGCCCCCCACCACCATGGCCCCGCGTAGGTCGAGCAGGTACTCGGCGACCGCAGCGGCGCCGAGCAGTACGCCGTAGGCCGCCAGCCAGACGTGGATCGCCCGCCGGGTCGCCCCCTTGCGGAAGCCGTTGACCCACACCCCGGTGAGGCGTCGATAGAGCACCTTCATGCCGCTCAGGCCGAGGAGGAACACGGCCACCGCGGGCAGCGTCACCCAGTTGCTGCGCGCCGAGTAGGAGCTGAGCAGACCGAAGACCAGCAGGCTGAGCAGGGCGTCGTACCACCACGGCACGAGGACACGCTCCGCCAGCGCAGTGCGGTCGGCCCGTAGTGAGGACAGCTCCGCCTCGGCGGCGGCGCGGTCGGTGACCTCGTTGCTTTCCATGGCGGAAAGCATGGATCCTCGCTTTCCACTTCGTCAAGTGACGCGGCCGGGGTGTCACCCGCGGGGCCGGGCGTGGTCTGATGACGCGGCCACAGCGACGGCAGTGGAGGAAGCCCGGTGCGACTCCGGCGCGGTCCCGCCACTGTGAGCCGGCTCCCCGCCGGCGAGCCAGGAACTCCCGCCGTCGCCTCCTGCCACCTCCGGGCGTGGACACCCGGGGAGAGGACGCGTGACGTGCACGGTCGACCCGCATGACCTACCCCTTCGGTGCTGTCGTCGGCATGGACGACATGCGGCTCGCGCTGCTGCTCAACGCCGTCTCCCCAGCCGTCGGCGGCGTGCTCGTGCGCGGCGAGAAGGGGACGGCGAAGTCGACGACGGTGCGCGCGCTGGCCGCCGTCCTCCCGCCGGTGGACGTCGTCGCCGGCTGCCGCTTCGCCTGCGACCCCGCCGCCCCGGACCCGGCCTGCCCCGACGGTCCGCACGACCCCGGCGCCCCCGGGCACACCCGCGCCGCGCGGCTGGTCGAGCTGCCGGTGGGCGCCTCGGAGGACCGCGTCGTCGGTTCGCTGGACCTCGAACGGGCGCTCACCGAGGGCGTCAAGGCCTTCGAGCCGGGCCTGCTGGCCGCCGCGCACCGCGGTGTCCTCTACGTCGACGAGGTCAACCTGCTGCACGACCACCTGGTCGACCTGCTGCTCGACGCCGCCGCGCTGGGCACCGCCTACGTCGAGCGCGAGGGCGTCTCGGTGCGGCACGCGGCCCGGTTCCTGCTGGTCGGGACGATGAACCCCGAGGAGGGCGAGCTGCGCCCGCAGCTGCTCGACCGGTTCGGGCTGACCGTCGAGGTCGCCGCGCCGCGCGACCCGGCCGAGCGCGCCGAGGTGGTCCGGCGGCGGTTCGCGTACGACGCCGACCCGGCCGGCTTCACCACGAGCTGGGCGTCCGAGGAGGCCGGGCTGGCCCGCCGGATCGCCGAGGCCCGCGCCCGGCTGCCGCACGTCGTCCTCTCCGACGCCGCGCTGCGCCAGGTGACCGCCGTGTGCGCCGCGTTCGACGTCGACGGCCTGCGCGCCGACCTGGTCACCGCCCGCGCCGCGATCGCGCACGCCGCCTGGTGCGGCCGCGAGGAGGTCACCGAGGACGACGTCCGGGTCGCCGCCCGGCTGGCCCTCCCGCACCGCCGCCGCCGCAACCCCTTCGACGCACCCGGCCTGGACGACGACACGCTCGAGCAGGCGCTCTCCGACGCCCGCCCCGAGGACGACGGCCCCGGCGATGGCCCCGAGGACGATGGCCCCGGCGACGGCGGCGGCACCCCACCTCCCCCGCCGCCCGGCCCGGTCGGGGACGCCGGATCGGACCCCTCGCCGACCGACGGCGGCACCGAGGCGTCCCCTCCCTCGACAGCACCCCGCGGTGAGGGTGGCGGCTCCGCCGAGGCCGCCCCCGCGCCGGACCGCGCCGCAGTCGCGCCCGCCGACCCGTTCCGCGCCCGCCGCCTCGAGGTGCCGGGCATCGGCGCGGGCGTGGCCGGCCGCCGCTCGCGGGCGCGCGGCGACCGGGGTCGCGTGGTCGGCGCGACCCGCCCCAGCGGCACGGTCACCCGGCTGCACCTGACCGGCACCGTGCTCGCGGCCGCACCGCACCAGGTCGCCCGCGGCCGCACCGGCCCCGGCCTGCGCCTCGCCCGCGAGGACCTGCGCCAGGCGACCCTCGAGGGCCGCGAGGGCAACCTCGTGCTGTTCGTCGTCGACGCCAGCGGCTCGATGGGCTCCCGCTCGCGGATGGCCGCGGTCAAGGGCGCCGTCCTGTCACTGCTGCTCGACGCCTACCAGCGGCGGGACAAGGTCGGCCTGGTCACCTTCCGCGGCGCCGGAGCCGAGCTGGCGCTGCCGCCCACCTGGTCGGTGGAGGCCGCCGCGGCCCGGCTGCGCGAGCTGCCCACCGGCGGGCGCACTCCGCTGGCCGCCGGGCTGCTGCGGGCGCACGACACCCTGCGGCTGGAGCGGGTCCGCGACCCGCAGCGCCGCCCGCTGCTCGTCGTCGTCACCGACGGGCGGGCCACCGGCGCGCGCGGCGGCGACCACCTGGGCGAGGCGCGGCGGGCGGCCGGCCTGCTCGCCGCGGAGGGGGCGGCGGCCGTCGTCGTCGACTGCGAGTCCGGGCCGGTGCGGCTCGGTCTGGCCGGCACCCTCGGGACGGCGCTCGGCGCGCAGACCCTGCGCCTGGAGGAGCTGGCCGCCGAGTCGCTGGCCGCCACCGTCCGCAGCGTCCGGGAGGCGGCCTGATGCCTCGGGGACAGGTCGCCGTCGTCCCGCAGGACGGGCTCACCACCAAGGCGCGGCGCAACCGGCCGCTGCTCGCCGTCCACACCGGTGAGATGAAGGGCAAGTCCACCGCCGCGTTCGGCATGGCGATGCGGGCGTGGAACCAGGGCTGGTCGATCGCGGTCTACCAGTTCGTCAAGAGCGCGAAGTGGAAGGTCGGCGAGGAGAACGCGCTGACCGCGCTGGGCCGGCTGCACGCCGAGACCGGCGAGGGCGGGCCGGTGGTCTGGCACAAGATGGGCTCGGGCTGGAGCTGGTCGCGCCGGCAGGGCACCGAGGTCGACCACGCCGCCGACGCCGCGGAGGGCTGGGCGCAGATCAAGCGCGACCTCGCCGCCGAGGCGCACCGCTTCTACGTGCTCGACGAGTTCACCTACCCGCTGAAGTGGGGCTGGGTGGACGTCGAGGACGTGGTGCGGACGCTGACCGACCGGCCCGGCAACCAGCACGTGGTGATCACCGGCCGGGACGCCCCGCCGGCGCTGGTCGAGGCCGCCGACCTGGTCGTCGAGATGACCAAGGTCAAGCACCCGATGGACGCCGGCCAGAAGGGCCAGCGGGGGATCGAGTGGTGAGCCTCCCGCGCATCGTGGTCGCGGCCCCGTCGAGCAACGCGGGCAAGACGTCGGTCGCCACCGGGCTGGTCGCCGCGCTGACCGCCCGCGGGCTGGCCGTCTCCCCGCACAAGGTCGGCCCCGACTACATCGACCCGGGCTACACCGGTCTGGCCGCCGGCCGGCCCGGGCGCAACCTGGATCCGGTGCTGGTCGGTGAGGAGCGCGTCGTCCCGCTGTTCCTGCACGGCGCGCGCGGCGCGGACGTCGCCGTCGTCGAGGGGGTCATGGGCCTGTTCGACGGCGCCACCTCCCCGACCGTCGAGCCCGGCTTCGCCTCCACCGCGCACGTGGCCCGGCTGCTGCGCGCGCCGGTGGTGCTCGTCGTCGACGCCTCCGCGCAGGCGCAGAGCGTCGCCGCCCTGGTGCACGGCTTCGCCACCTACGACCCGACCGTGCGGCTGGGCGGGGTGGTGCTCAACCGGGTCGGCAGCGACCGGCACGAGGAGATCCTCCGCGACGCCCTCGGCGGGTCCGGCGTGCCGGTGCTCGGCGCGGTCCGGCGGCTCGCCGAGCTGGGCACGCCGTCCCGGCACCTCGGGCTGGTGCCCGCCGCCGAGCGGTCGGCCGAGGCGCTGGCCACCGTCGGCCGGCTCGGCGAGGTGGTGGCCGACGCGGTCGACCTGGACGCCGTCCTGCGGCTGGCCCGTACCGCGCCCGCGCTCGACGCCGTCCCGTGGGAGCCCGCGGCGGAGGTGGCCCGGGTGGGGAGCCGGCCGCGGATCGCCGTCGCCGGGGGCGCGGCCTTCACCTTCGGGTACGCGGAGAACACCGAACTGCTCGAGGCCGCCGGCGCGGAGGTGGTGACCGTCGACCCGCTGCGCGACGAGGCGCTCCCGGGAGGGACCACCGGCCTGGTCGTCGGCGGCGGGTTCCCCGAGGTGCACGCCGCGGACCTCTCGGCCAACGAGACGCTGCGGGCTGACATCGCCGCGCTCGCCGCCCGGGGCGGTCCGGTCGCCGCCGAGTGCGCCGGCCTGCTCTACCTGGCCCGCAGCCTGGACGGCGTGCCGATGTGCGGCGTGCTCGCCACCGACGCGGTCATGTCCCCGCGGCTGACCCTCGGCTACCGCGAGGCGGTCGCGCTCAGCGACTCGGTGCTCGCCCCGGCCGGCACCCGCGTGCGCGGCCACGAGTTCCACCGCACGGTCGCCACGCCGTCCGCCGGCCCCGCGCCGGCCTGGCGGTGGCCTGATCGCCAGGGACCCGCCCACCCCGAGGGCTTCGTCTCGGGGGGCGTGCACGCCTCCTACCTGCACCTGAACTGGGCCGGGTCGCCGGCCCTGGCCGAGCGGTTCGTGGCCGCCTGCGGGGCAGCGGTCCGGGAGGAGGCGCGGCATGCACATCGCTGAGGGGTTCCTGCCGGCGACGCACGCGGTCGGCTGGACGCTGGCCGCGGCACCCTTCGTCGTCCACGGCGCGCGGCAGGTCGTCGTCGAGGTGCGCGAGCGCCCGGAGAACACGCTGCTGCTCGGCGCGGCCGGCGCGTTCACCTTCGTGCTCAGCGCCATCAAGCTGCCCTCGTTCACCGGCAGCTCCAGCCACCCGACCGGCACCGGGGCCGGCGCCGTCCTGTTCCGGCCGCCGGTCATGGCGCTGCTCGGCACGATCGTGCTGCTGTTCCAGGCGCTGCTGCTCGCGCACGGCGGGCTGACCACGCTGGGCGCCAACGCCTTCGCGTTCGCCGTCGTCGGGCCCTGGGCCGGCTACGGCGCCTACCGGCTCACCCGCCGCCTCGGCGGCGGACTGCTGCCGGGGGTGTTCGCCGCGATGGCCGTCGCCGACCTCGCCACCTACGTCACGACGGCGGGACAGCTGGCCCTCGCCCTGCCCGACGCCGAGACCGGGGTGGCCGGCGCGCTGGTCAAGTTCCTGTCGGTGTTCGCGCTCACCCAGGTGCCGCTCGCGGTCGGCGAGGGGCTGCTCGGCGTGCTGCTGTTCCGGGCGCTGACCACCAACGCCCGCCCGGAGCTGGAGCGGCTGGGCCTGCTGCGCCCGGACGCGGAGCCGGCGCGGTGACCCGCTCCCGGCTGGTCACCGCGCTGCTGGTCCTGGGTGTGGTCGCGCTCGTCGCGTTGCCGCTGGTGCTCGACGGCGGGGGGTCGGAGTTCGCCGGTACCGACGCCGCGGCCGCGGAGCTGGCCGAGGAGCAGGGCGCACGGCCGTGGTTCGAGTCGGTGTTCTCGCCGTCGTCGGCCGAGGTGGAGTCGGGGTTGTTCGCGCTGCAGGCCGCACTCGGGGGCGGCGTGCTCGGCTACGTGCTCGGCCGGCTGCGCGGCCGCCGGCTGGCCGAACGGACCCGGGAGGACGGCGGCACGTGAGCGGCCTCGCCGTCGACGACGCTGCCTGGGCCAGCGCCTGGCGCCGCCGCTCCCCCGCCGACAAGCTGCTGCTCTGCGG
>DASQNB010000364.1:0-4665 GCA_035645175.1 Geodermatophilus sp. | reverse complement strand
GCCAGCACGGCTACATCCACCGCAAGGACGACTACCTCAAGCGGCTGCGCCGCATCGAGGGGCAGGCCCGCGGACTGCAGCGCATGGTCGAGGACGAGAAGTACTGCATCGACATCCTCACCCAGGTCTCGGCGATGACGAAGGCGCTGCAGTCGGTCGCCCTCGGCCTGGTCGAGGAGCACCTGTCGCACTGCGTCGTCCAGGCCGCCCAGGCCGGCGGCCCGGAAGCGGACGAGAAGGTCCGCGAGGCCTCTGAGGCGATCGCCCGGCTCGTCCGCTCGTGAGAGCCGCCGTCCCCGGACGGCACAGGGACGCCCTGGACGGACCGTCCTGGGCACCGAAGAGCCCGGACAACCACCAGATCGAGAGAGGGAGACCTGATGAGCACCACCAGCTACACCGTCGTGGGCATGACCTGCGGCCACTGCGTGAACTCCGTGTCCGAGGAGGTCAGCCAGGTGCCCGGCGTCACCGACGTCGACGTGGACCTGGCCTCCGGCGGGCTGACCGTCACCAGTGACACCGAGGTCGACGACGCCGCCATCCAGGCCGCCGTCGAGGAGGCCGGCTACCAGGTGGCCGGCCGGTAAGCGGCCCGTCCCGCCCACCCCGTGTCCAGCGACGCGGGGAGGGCGGCCCCACCGGCGCCGGCCAGGCGCCATCTGCAGGGAGGAACGGACATGGACACCGCCACCAAGCTGGGCGGCTACACCCTCGGCCTGCTCGCCGTGTTCGGCGCCGCGGCCGGGATCGGCAACGCCGTCGGGCCGATCGGCCCGGCCCGTGACGACGCACCCCACGACGGCGGTGCCCACACCAGCTCCGGCACGGAAGCGACCGCGGACAGCGCCGCGGCCGAGGAGCTGCCGGGTGGCCTGATGATCTCCCAGCACGGTTACACGCTCGACCTCGGCGCGACCGGACTACCGGCCGGTCCGGCCACTCCCGTGGCCTTCCGCATCCTCGGCCCGGACGGGCAGGCGCTCACCGACTACGACACCTCGCACGACGAGGACCTGCACCTCATCGCCGTCCGCCGTGACCTGACCGGCTTCCAGCACGTCCACCCGGAGCTCGGCCCCGACGGGACCTGGACGACCCCGCTGGAGCTGACGCCGGGCGCGTGGCGACTGTTCGCCGACTTCGACCCCGCGGGTGCCGACGAGGCGCTCACCCTCGGCGCCGACGTCCCCGTGGCCGGCCAGTACACCCCGCAGCCGCTGCCCGAGCCCTCCCGCACCGCCGAGGTGGACGGCTACACCGTCACCCTCGACGGGGAACTGGTCCCGGGCAGTGAGTCCGAGCTGACGCTGTCGATCAGCCGGAACGGGGAGCCGGTCACCGACCTGCAGCCCTACCTCGCCGCCTACGGCCACCTCGTGGCCCTGCGGGACGGCGACCTGGCCTACCTGCACGTCCACCCGGCGGGGGAGCCCGGCGACGGCACCACCGAGCCCGGGCCGGACGTCACCTTCTACGCCACCGCACCCTCCGCCGGGGACTACCGGCTGTTCCTGGACTTCCAGCACGACGGCGTCGTGCGCACCGCGGAGTTCACCGCCCGCGCGGGGGAGCCCGCGGTAGGCGCGGCGGCCGCCCCCACCGACCAGGCCGACGAGCACGCCAGCGACGGACACGGCCACGGCTGACGCCCCAGCGGCATCTGTCCGGAGCCGGCGCTCGCTCCGACCCCGCACTCCCGAGCACCCTCCGAGGAGGAGAGATGAGCTCCGCACCGAAGGGCACGACCACACCGGCTCCGGCCGGCGGCGAGCACGTCGAGCTGGCCATCCGGGGCATGACCTGCGCGTCCTGCGCCGCGCGGATCGAGAAGCGGCTCAACAAGCTCGATGGCGTCACCGCGACGGTCAACTACGCCACCGAGAAGGCCAAGGTCACCTACACCGGCGACATCGCCCCGGATGACCTGGTCGCCGCGGTGGAGAAGGCCGGTTACACCGCCCGGCTGCCCGAGCCGCCTACCTCCCGGCCCCGTCCCGAGGCTCGCCCCGAGCTTGCGAGGGGTGAGGAGGACGGGGTCCTCCAACTGCGCCAGCGGGTGATCGTCTCAGCGCTGCTCAGCGCGCCGGTGGTGCTGCTGGCCATGGTCCCGTCGCTGCAGTTCACCTACTGGCAGTGGCTCGCGCTCACCCTCGCCGCGCCGGTCGTCGTCTGGGCGGCGTTCCCCTTCCACGAGGCCGCCTGGACCAACCTGCGGCACGGCGCCGCCACGATGGACACGCTCATCTCGATGGGCACGCTGGCCGCCTTCGGCTGGTCGCTGTACGCGCTGTTCCTCGGCACGGCCGGGGTCCCGGGCATGACCCACCCGTTCGAGCTCACCATCTCCCGCAGCGACGGCAGCGGGAACATCTACCTCGAGGCCGCCGTCGTCATCACCACCTTCATCCTGGCCGGGCGCTACTTCGAGGTCCGCGCCAAGCGGCGGGCCGGTGCGGCGCTGCGCGCCCTGCTCGAGCTCGGCGCCAAGGAGGTCTCGGTGCTGCGCGAGGACCGCGAGCAGCGGGTCCCGGTCGAGCAGCTGGCCGTCGGTGACCTGTTCGTCGTCCGGCCGGGGGAGAAGATCGCCACGGACGGCGTGATCGTCGAGGGCTCCTCGGCGGTGGACGCGTCGATGCTCACCGGCGAGTCGGTGCCGGTGGAGGTCGGACCGGAGGACGCCGTCGTCGGCGCGACCGTCAACGCCGGCGGCCGGCTGGTCGTCCGCGCCTCCCGCGTCGGTTCCGACACCCAGCTGGCGCAGATGGCGCAGCTGGTCGAGGACGCACAGAACGGCAAGGCCGAGGTCCAGCGCCTGGCCGACCGGGTCTCGGGCATCTTCGTGCCGATCGTCATCGGGCTCGCCGCTGCCACGCTGGGCTTCTGGCTCGGCAACGGTGCGGGCGCCGGCGCGGCCTTCACGGCCGCGGTCGCGGTGCTGATCATCGCGTGCCCCTGCGCGCTGGGCCTGGCGACGCCGACCGCCCTGCTGGTGGGTACCGGTCGCGGCGCCCAGCTGGGCATCCTGATCAAGGGCCCGGAGGTGTTGGAGTCGACGCGCCGCGTCGACACCGTCGTCCTGGACAAGACCGGGACGGTCACCACCGGCCGGATGACCCTGCTCGACGTCGTCCCCGCTGCCGGTGAGGACGCCGGGGAGGTGCTGCGGCTGGCCGGTGCACTGGAGGACGCATCCGAGCACCCGATCGCCCAGGCGATCGCCGAGGGCGCCACCGAGCGGATCGGCACCCTGCCGCCGGTGGAGGGCTTCACCAACGTCGAGGGCCTCGGTGTCCAGGGCGTCGTCGACGGCCGCGCGGTACTGGTCGGGCGGACCCGGCTGCTGGCCGACTGGTCCCAGCACCTGCCGGCCGACCTGCAGGAGGCCAAGGCCGCCGCCGAGGCCGAGGGCAGGACGGCCGTGGCCGTCGGCTGGGACGGCGCCGCCCGTGGCGTGCTGGTCGTGGCCGACGCCGTCAAGGAGACCTCCGCGGAGGCCATCCGTCAGCTGCGCGACCTCGGGCTCACCCCGGTCCTGCTGACCGGCGACAACGAGACCGTCGCCCGCTCGGTGGCATCCCAGGTGGGCATCGACGAGGTGATCGCCGAGGTGCTGCCGCAGGACAAGGTCGACGTCGTGAAGCGGCTGCAGGCCCAGGGCAAGGTCGTCGCCATGGTCGGCGACGGCGTCAACGACGCCGCCGCCCTCGCCCAGGCAGACCTCGGCCTGGCCATGGGCACCGGGACGGACGTGGCGATCCAGGCCAGCGACCTGACCCTGGTGCGCGGTGACCTGCGCGCCGCCGCCGACGCCATCCGCCTGTCACGGAGGACGCTCGGCACGATCAAGGGCAACCTGTTCTGGGCCTTCGCCTACAACGTGGCCGCCCTGCCGATCGCCGCTGCCGGGCTGCTCAACCCGATGCTCGCCGGCGCCGCGATGGCGTTCTCCTCGGTGTTCGTCGTGTCGAACAGCCTGCGGCTGCGCTCCTTCAAGCCCCTGGCGTCCGACCGCGTCGACGGCGGTGCGGCCGTGGGACGCCGGGTGGACACCGCGCAGCCGGTGGGCGCAGGGTCGGACCGCTGATCCACGTCGGCTGGGCAGTCCGGCGACCCGGTCCCGAGCGGTTGGACTGCTCAGCCGGCAACCCCGAGGCGCCGAGTCCGCGCGCACGAGACGCACATCCGTACGAGTCCCTCGGACACTGCCCGAGTCGGCGCCTTCCAGACATGGCCGCGTCGTACGGCGCGTAGCCACGAGGAGCACGGAGGGAGTTGCAGTGACCGCTGTCCTGGCGCTGCTGGCATCGGTCTGTGCGCTGGTGGGAACCGTCTACGGCGCTTCCCGGCTCCTGGGTGGCCCCCGGCAGCCGGCGCACGTCCTGCCCTTCGAGTCCGGCATGCTCCCGCAGCAGCACGCGGTCTCCCGCTACCACGCCCGCTGGTATGCGGTGACGATCCTCTTCCTCGCCTTCGACATGGAGATGATCTTCATGTACCCGTGGGCGGTCGTCGTGGCGGACATGGGCCCCAGTGCCGTCGTGGAGATGTTCGGCTTCCTCGCCGTCCTCCTGGTCGGGGTCGTCTACGTCTGGCGCGAGGGAGCGCTGCGATGGACCTGATCGAGCGGCTACGGCGCTGGGCGGTCGCCCGGCCGCGCGTCCT
>DASQNB010000363.1:0-3008 GCA_035645175.1 Geodermatophilus sp. | reverse complement strand
GTGCTTGCGGAAGTCGGTGCAGCCGTGCAGCTCGCCCTGCTCGTCGCTCAGCAGCGTGGCGTGCCGGTGCATGACCGCGGCGACCTCGCGCAGCGTCGGCAGCGCGCGGCGGGTCTCCCCCGCGAAGGCGGCGGCCAGGTCGCCGAACAGCCACGGGCGGCCCAGGCAGCCACGTCCGATGACGACGCCCGCGCAGCCGGTCCCGGCGACCATCCGCAGCGCGTCGTCGGCCTCCCAGACGTCGCCGTTGCCGAGCACCGGGATGTCGACGGCCTCGACCAGCCGGGCGATCGGCGCCCAGTCGGCGGTGCCGCTGTAGAGCTGGTCGGCGGTGCGCCCGTGCAGGGTGATCGCGGCGGCGCCCTCGTCCTGGGCGACCCGGCCGGCGTCGAGGTAGGTGACGTGGTCGGCGTCGATCCCGATGCGCGTCTTCACGGTGACCGGCACGTCGCGGGCGGCGCGGACGGCGGCGCGCACGATGTCGCGGAGGAGCACCCGCCGCCACGGCAGCGCCGAGCCCCCGCCCTTGCGGGTCACCTTGGGCACCGGGCAGCCGAAGTTCAGGTCGACGTGCGCGGGGCGGGTGCCGGCGACGCCCTCGTCGACGAGCATCTCCACCGCGCGGCCGACGGTCGCCGGGTCCACGCCGTAGAGCTGGACGGAGAAGGCGTCCTGCTCGTCGGGAGTGGCACGCACCATCTGCAGCGTCTTCTCGTTGCGCTCGACCAGCGCCCGCGTGGTGATCATCTCGCAGACGTAGAGGCCGGCCCCGAACTCCCGGCACAGCGTGCGGAAGGCCGGGTTGGTGATGCCGGCCATCGGCGCGAGCACCACCGCGGGGTCGACGGTCAGCCCGCCCAGGCGCAGCGGAGCGGGGCCGGTCGCGGGGGACGACGGCCGCTCGAGGACGCTGCTGCTCACGGTCCCAGGGTAGGTGGCGAGGCACGTCACCCCGTGGCGCCGCCGTCCGGCTGCCGACGGTGGCGCAGCTGCTCCGGGTCAGCATCCACACGGGGGTGCTCGCGGGTGCCCCTGCGGAGCCGGCGGCCGCGGTGAGGCGACCGGCGAGCTCCCGGCACCGGGCGCGCAGTTCCGGCGGGTCCAGGACGGTGAGATCGGTGTCGAGCAGGACGAGGTGCGCCGCGATGGCGTCGAGGGAGTCGGCACCGGTCACGAGCAGGCACCTCGCCTCGTCGAGGACCTCGACGAGGGCGACCGTGGGCGGTACCTGGCGGGTGACGACCTCGGCGGGGGCCTCCAGCACGACGCGGGCCTGACGCGGCCGGAGCGCTGGCCCAGCTCGACGCGGCGTACGCGGCGTGGACCGCCGGTGCCCGCGGCCTGGGCGAAGAGGGGCTGCGCTGTCCGTGCGGGCCGGCCGAGGGCGACTGGGCGCAGGCGCCCATGGCCGCGCTCGTCCTGCACGTGAACCGCGAGGTGCTGCACCACGGTGCCGAGATCGCCCTGCTGCGGGACCTCTACCGCTGGCGGTGACGGCGCCCGAGGCTGACCGGGTGCCGATCACCGACTGGGACCACAACCGCTGGTACCACCGCCTGCTGCTGGGGCAGGTGCCGGCCGGGGCGCAGCGGGTGCTGGACGTCGGCTGCGGCGCCGGCACCCTGGCCTGCTCGCTCGCCGCCCGGGTCCGGCACGTCGACGCGGTCGACCGGTCGCCGGTGATGGTCGCCCGTGCCCGCGGACGGGTGCCCGCGAACGTGCGGGTGCACCTGGCCGACGCGCTGACCGTCGAGCTGCCGGGCGGCGCCTACGACGCCGTCCTCAGCTCGGCGGTGCTGCACCACCTGCCGCTGCCGGAGGCGCTGCGGCGGATGGCGCACTGGTTGCGCCCCGGTGGCGTGCTCGCCGCGGTCGCGCTGCCCCGCCGCGACCTGCCCCGGGAGCTGCCCGTGGAGCTCGCCGCGGCGGCAGCCCACTCCGGTCTGGGTCTGGCGTTCGCGGCGCTCCGCCCGCTGACCGGGACGCCGCTGTTCGCGCCCGAGCCGACGCACGGCGAGATGCCCCTGGCCGACCCGGTGCTCACCGTTCGACGGGTGCGGGCGGCGACCGGCGCCGTCCTGCCGGGTGCCCGGGTCCGCCGGCTGCTGTTGTGGCGCTACCTGCTCACCTGGCGCAGGCCGGGCTGACGGCTCCGCGTGCCATGACCCCGCCGTGCACGTCCGCGGATCTGCACGGCGCAGGTCCGCGGACGTGCACGGTGGTCAGCAGACGGGCAGGCGGGTCTTCAGGTAGGTCTCGACCTGGTCCAGCCCGACGCGTTCCTGGCTCATGGAGTCGCGCTCGCGGACGGTCACCGCGTCGTCCTCGAGGGTGTCGAAGTCGACGGTGAGGCAGAACGGCGTCCCGATCTCGTCCTGCCGCCGGTACCGGCGGCCGATCGCGCCGGCGTCGTCGAAGTCGACGTTCCAGCTCTGCCGCAGCTTCGCTGCCAGGTCGCGGGCCTTGGGCGAGAGGTCGGCGTTGCGCGACAGCGGCAGGACGGCGGCCTTGACCGGCGCCAGCCGGGGGTCCAGCCGCAGGACGGTGCGGGTGTCGACGCCGCCCTTGGCGTTGGGCGCCTCGTCCTCGGTGTAGGCCTCGATGAGGAAGGCCATCAGTGAGCGGGTCAGGCCGGCCGCCGGTTCGATGACGTACGGCGTCCAGCGGGTGTTGGAGCCCTGGTCGAAGAAGGTGAGGTCGGCGCCGGAGTGCTCCGAGTGCGTCTTCAGGTCGAAGTCGGTGCGGTTGGCGACGCCCTCGAGCTCACCCCACTCCGAGCCCTGGAAGCCGAAGCGGTACTCGATGTCGACGGTGCGCGTCGAGTAGTGGCTGAGCTTCTCCTTCGGGTGCTCGTAGTGCCGCAGGTTGTCCGGGGAGATGCCCAGGTCGGTGTACCAGCGGGTGCGCTCGTCGATCCAGTACTGGTGCCACTGCTCGTCGGTGCCGGGCTCGACGAAGAACTCCATCTCCATCTGCTCGAACTCGCGGGTCCGGAAGATGAAGTTGCC
>DASQNB010000362.1:0-7304 GCA_035645175.1 Geodermatophilus sp. | reverse complement strand
ACGTGGTCCCGGTCGGGGTCGACCGGCGGGTCCAGCAGCACCGGCCGGGCGCCGGCACCGGCGGGACGGCGCCGGTCGGCCACCCGGAACAGCCCCCAGCCCAGCAGCGCCGCCAGCACCGACGCGGCCAGGACGCCGACCCGCGCCTGGTCGGCCAGGCCCTCGTCGTCGAAAGCCAGGTCGACGATGAACAGCGAGATGGTGAACCCGATGCCCGACAGCGCCGCCCCGCCGGCCAGCTGCAGGCCGGTGAGGCCGGGGGCGAGCGCGCCCAGGCGCAGTCGCACGGCCAGCCCGGTGCCGACCAGGATGCCGACCAGCTTGCCCAGCACCAGCCCGGCGACCACACCGAGGGTGACCGGCGAGGTGGCCGCGGTCCGCAGGGTCTCGCCGGTGAGGGGGACGCCGGCGTTGGCCAGGGCGAACACCGGGACGATGACGAAGCTGGTCCACGGCTGCCACAGCGCCTGGAGCCGCTCGCTGGCCGACACCGACCGGTCGATCGACAGCCGCGCCGCGCGGGCGAACTCCGGGTTCGGCGACTGCTGGTAGGCCCGGGTCCGCCGGGCGGCGTCCTCGACCTCCTCCCGCCGGGCCGGGTAGGCGGGGGTGAACAGCGCCATGACGACCCCGGCCAGGGTCGGGTGGACGCCGGAGAGGTACATGGCCACCCACACCGCGAGGGCGAGCACCAGGTGGGCCGGGCCGCGCCAGACGCGGAGGTAGCGCAGCCCCACCATCAGCGCCAGTCCGAGCAGGGCCAGCGCCAGCGGTCCGAGCCGGAGGTCCTCGGTGTAGAAGAGCGCGATCACGGTGAGCGCACCGACGTCGTCGGCGATGGCCAGCGTCAGCAGGAACAGCCGCAGCTGCCCCGGGCAGGCCGGCCCGACCAGGGCGAGCACGCCCAGCAGGAACGCGGTGTCGGTGGAGATCACCACGCCCCAGGCGGACGCCGCCTCGCCGCCCAGGGTGAACGCCACGTAGACCAGCGCCGGCACGACCAGGCCGGTGACCGCGGCCAGCGCGGGCACCGCCGCCCGCCGCCGGTCGGTGAGCTCGCCCATCACCAGCTCGCGCTTGATCTCCAGCCCGACGACGAAGAAGAAGAACACCATCAGGCCGTCGTTGACCCAGTGCTGCAGGTCCAGCACGAGCTCGGCACCACCCACGCGGACGGCGAACTCGGTGTGCCAGAAGGTGTCGTAGCTGTCGCCGAGCGGGGAGTTGGCCCACAGCAGCGCCACCACGGTGGCGAGCAGCAGGAGCCCGGCGCTGCCCGCCTCGGTGCGCAGCCGCCGGCGCAGCGGGGCCACCCGAGCCAGCAGGCCGCTCCCCCCGGGGCTCGACTGGCGGTCCACGGCGACGCTCACCGTCGCCCCTCCCCCGCGCTCGCGGCCGGTTCCCGGGGGTGGACCTGCGGCCCGGTGACGCCGCAGTGCGCGCACTCCTCGATCGGCAGCCGCTGCTGCGGCCCGGCGGCGGTCAGCGGACGGCGGACCAGCAGCGCGGCCACCAGCGCCCCGGCGACCAGCAGGCCGGCGCAGACGACCATCGCCGTCCGGAAGCCGGTGCCGAAGGCGGCCGGGTCGGTGTAGTCGGTGCCGCCGATGCCGGCCACGACCGGCACCACCGCGACGGCGAGCAGCCCGGCGGCGCGGGCGACGGCGTTGTTGACCCCCGACGCGACCCCGGCGAACCGGTCGGGCGCGGAGTCGAGCACCGTCGCGGTCAGCGGCGCCACCAGCATCGTCAGGCCGGCGCCGAACAGGGCGGTCGCGGGCAGGACGTCGACCAGGTAGGAGGCGTCCTCGCCGATCCGGGCCATGAGCAGCACCCCGCCGGCCGCCACCAGCGGACCGGCGGTCAGCAGCGGCCGCGGGCCGATCCGCTGGGCCAGCGCGCCGACGCGCGCGGAGAACAGCAGCATCAGCGCGGTCACCGGCAGCACGGCGGTGCCGGCCGGCAGCGGGTCGAACCCGGCGACGACCTGCAGGTGCAGCACGAGCAGCACGAAGACCACACCGAGCGCGGCGTACACCAGCAGGGTCACCGCGTTGGCGGCGGTGAACTGCCGGGAGGCGAACAGTGCCGGGGGCACCAGCGGGGCCGGCGAGCGCCGCTGGACGACGACGAAGGCGGCCAGCGCGACCAGCCCCGCGGCGACCCACGCCCACACGGCGGGGCCACGACCGGGCTCGCCGGCGGCGGTCAGCCCGTAGGTGAGGGCGCCCAGGCCGGCGGCGACGAGCGCCGTCCCGGTCACGTCGAGGTGGTGCGCGGCCTCCGGGTCGCGCGACTCGGGCACGTGCCGCAGCGCGACGCCCACGACGAGCGCGGCCAGCGGCAGGTTGACCAGGAAGACCAGACGCCAGTCGATGCCCACCAGCCAGCCGCCGACGAACGGCCCGACGGCTCCGGCCACCCCGCCCAGCCCCGACCACGCGCCGACGGCGGCGGCCCGGTCGGTCCCGGAGAAGGACGCCGAGATGATCGCCAGGCTGCCGGGGGTGAGCAGCGCACCCCCGACGCCCTGCAGCGCCCGGGCGGCGACGAGGGTCTCGACGTCGGGCGCCAGACCGCACAGCAGGGACGCCGCCGCGAACCACACGGTGCCGACGACGAACACCCGCCGCCGGCCGAACCGGTCCCCCAGCGAGCCGCCCAGCAGGATCAACGAGGCGAGGGTGAGCGTGTAGGCGTTGACCGTCCACTGCAGGCCGGAGAAGCCCGCGTCGAGGTCGGTGCCGATCCGCTCGAGCGCCACGTTGACCACGGTCGCGTCGAGCATGGCCAGGCTCGAGCCCAGCACCGTCGCCAGCAGGACCCACCGGCCCTGCGGCGTCCCCATCCGCAGCCCGCCGTCCGGAGTGACCGCTGCCCGGGCCATCGCCCCTCCCAGCGTCGCGCGTAGGCAGGCCCACGGCGGTGGACCGGCCGGTGCGTGCCCCGCAGTGTCCCGCAGAGCCGCCTCCCGCCGAACCGCCCGGGGCGCTCAGAACTTCCCCGGCGCCTCCCCGGGATGTCCGATCCCCGGCGTCATGCCGGGTGCGCACGACGCGGGACCGGGATCAGGCGTAGCGCGCGACGAAGTTGGCCAGCACCCGGCTCGGCTCGGTGACGACCGCCTGGCTCACCCGGGCGATGAGCTCGTCCATCTCCGCGGGCGGGAAGTAGCCGGCGTGCTGGTAGACCCGCACCCGGGTCACCACGCCGCCCACGTCGAGCTCGGGGTGGAACTGGGTGGCGTACACGTTGCGGCCGACCCGGAACATCTGCACCGGGCACCCGGCCGACGTCGCCAGCAGCACCGCCGACGGCGGCAGCACCCGGCAGGCCTCCTTGTGCCCGACCAGGGCGTCGAACACCTCGGGCACCCCGTCGAGCAGCGGGTCGGCCCGCCCGGCCCCGGTCAGCGTCACCGGCACGCACGAGATCGGCTCGCCGTGGGTGCGGTCGACCACGCCGCCCTGGTGCACGCCGAGGGTGCCGATGCCGTAGCAGGCGCCGAGGAAGGGCACGTCGCGGGCGACGACCTCGTCCAGCAGCGCCGACAGCTCCGCCTCGACCCGGCGCTGGACGGCGGACTTCCCCTCGGCCGGGTCGCTGGAGTTGAACGGCCCGCCGCCGAGGAACACCCCGGCGACGTCGTCGAGGTCCAGTGGCGGCAGGGGCGCGGCCTCCAGCCGGATGCGGCGCAGCTGCGGCTCGTCCAGGCCGGTGGCGCGGAGGAAGGCGGCGTACTCGTCGTCCGCGGCCTCGTCCTCGGGTCGCGAGGCCAGCAGGAGGAAGGGTCGCACGGGCGCCGATGCTAGGCGTGTCCCCGGGCCGCCGCGCCGCGCCGCCGGTCGAGTCCCCACCCGCTCGCGTCGCCGAAGTCCTTCCGCGGGCCGGGCGTCCGTGGTCGACTCGTCGCACCGTCCTCGGCGGCGGTGTGACCAGCACCTGGAGGCAGCGATGTCCCTGGAGCAGGACGTGGCGGCGGCCCGCCGGGCCGTCGACGCACTCGAAGCGGCGTGCGCACCGCTCACCCGACACTTCGGGGACACCGTGGACGCGCGTCGGCTCACCGTCGACGTCGCGCGGGTGCGCGACGACCTCTCCCTGCTGTGCGGTGCCGCCGCACGCGGGCGGGAGGTGCTCGGCGTCCCGCCCTCCCCCGCCGTCCTGTACGACGACGGCTACGACCCGGGCACCGGCGGATCCAGCCGCGCGTTCCGGTGACCACGACCGCGCCGCGCGGGACGGGGGCGGCCCCCTCGGGCCGCGGCAGCGGAGGGCCCGACCGGGGCCGTGCGGCCATCGCGGCGCGGACGCTGCGCACCGACCGGTGGTGGCTCCAGCCACTGCTGACCGCCCTCGTGCTGCTGGCCTTCGTCGCCTACTCGAGCTTCCGGGCCTTCCAGAACGACCACTACTTCGCCGAGCCCTACATCTCGCCGTTCTACTCGCCGTGCCTGACCACGGACTGCGCGGGCGACACCTTCCCGGAGCTGTTCACCGGCCCGTCCTGGATCTCCCCCGCGCTCTACATCCTGGTCTTCCCGCTGGGGATCCGGCTGACCTGCTACTACTACCGGAAGGCCTACTACCGGTCCTTCTGGCTCTCGCCCCCCGCGTGCGCGGTCGCCGAGCCGCACCGGCGCTACACCGGGGAGACGCGGCTGCCACTGCTCGGCCAGAACGTGCACCGGTACTTCCTCTACGCCGCCCTGGTGATCAACGTCATCCTCCTCTACGACGCCGTCCTGGCGTTCCGGGACGAGACCGGCGAGTGGGGGCACATGGGCCTCGGCACGGTGATCCTGCTGGTCAACGCCGTGCTGCTGGCCCTCTACTCGCTGTCGTGCCACTCGTGCCGGCACATCGTCGGCGGCCGGCTCAACAGCTTCTCCCGGCACCCGGTGCGCTACCGGTTCTGGACGCTCGCCTCGCGGCTCAACGCCCGCCACATGCAGTACGCGTGGGCCTCGCTGGCCAGCGTCGCGCTCGCCGACCTCTACGTGTTCCTCCTGGCCACCGGCACGATCACCGACCTGAGGTTCTTCTGATGGAGCTCGAGCGGCACGCGTACGACGTCGTCGTCGTCGGAGCCGGCGGTGCGGGCCTGCGGGCCGCGATCGCCGCGCACGAGGCCGGGGCGCGCACGGCCGTCGTCTGCAAGTCCCTGCTCGGCAAGGCGCACACCGTCATGGCCGAGGGGGGCATCGCCGCGGCGATGGGCAACGCCTATCCCGAGGACGACTGGCGGGTGCACTTCCGGGACACCATGCGCGGCGGGAAGATGCTCAACTCCTGGCGGATGGCCCAGCTGCACGCGCAGGAGGCGCCCGACCGCGTGCGCGAGCTCGAGGACTGGGGCGCGCTGTTCGACCGCACCCCCGACGGGCTGATCAGCCAGCGCGACTTCGGCGGCCACCGCTACGCCCGTCTGGCGCACGTCGGCGACCGCACCGGGCTGGAGCTGATCCGCACCCTGCAGCAGCGCACCGTCGCCCTCGGGGTGGACGTCTACATGGAGTGCACGGTCACCCGGCTGCTGACCGACGAGGAGGGGATCACCGGCGCGTTCGGCTACTGGCGCGAGTCGGGGCGGTTCCTCGCCTGGGAGGCGCCGTCGGTCGTGCTGGCCACCGGCGGCATCGGCAAGGCCTGGAAGGTCACCTCCAACTCGTGGGAGTACACCGGCGACGGGCACTCGCTGGCGCTCCAGGCCGGCGCCGGGCTGGTCAACATGGAGTTCGTCCAGTTCCACCCCACCGGGATGGTGTGGCCACCGTCGGTGCGCGGGATCCTGGTGACCGAGAGCGTCCGGGGCGACGGCGGCGTCCTGCGGAACTCGGCCGGCAACCGGTTCATGTTCGACTACATCCCCGACTTCTTCCGCAAGGAGACGGCGGAGACCGAGGCCGAGGCCGACCGCTGGTACGACGACAAGAAGAACAACCGGCGCCCGCCCGAGCTGCTGCCCCGCGACGAGGTCGCCCGGGCGATCAACAGCGAGGTCAAGGCCGGGCGCGGCTCCCCGCACGGCGGGGTGTTCCTCGACATCGCCAGCCGGCGCCCCGCCGAGTACGTCCGCCGGCGGCTGCCGTCGATGTACCACCAGTTCAAGGAGCTGGCCGACGTCGACATCACCGCCGAGGCGATGGAGGTCGGACCCACCTGCCACTACGTGATGGGCGGCGTCGAGGTCGACCCGGACACCGCGGCCTCCCGGGTGGCCGGCCTGTTCGCGGCGGGCGAGGTCGCCGGCGGCATGCACGGGTCGAACCGCCTGGGCGGCAACTCGCTGTCGGACCTGCTGGTGTTCGGCCGGCGCGCCGGGGTCGCCGCCGCCGAGCACGCAGGGAAGCGGGCCGGCCTGGTCGCGCTGTCGGAGGAGGCGCTGACCGAGGCGGCGCGTGCAGCGCTGGCGCCGTTCGAGCGGGAGGGCGGGGAGAACCCGTACGCGGTGCAGTCGGAGCTGCAGCAGACGATGCACGACCTGGTCGGCATCATCCGCACCGCCCCGGAGATGCAGCGGGCACTGGAGCGGATCGCCGTCCTGCGCGAGCGGGTGGCGGCGCTGTCGGTGGAGGGACACCGGCAGTACAACCCCGGCTGGCACCTGGCGCTGGACCTGCCGCACCTGCTGCTGGTCAGCGAGTGCGTGGCGCGGGCGGCGCTGGAGCGCGAGGAGAGCCGAGGCGGGCACACCCGCGACGACTTCCCCGCCACCGATCCGGAGTGGGGTCGCACCAACGTCATCTGCCGGCGCGCTCCCGACGGCGAAGTCGTCCTCGACCGGCAGCCGCTGCCGCAGATGCCGCCGGAGCTCGCCGAGATCTTCGAGGAGCAGACGTGAGCGAGCCCGCGAGCTCACGCAAGGACACCGCACCCCCGGGCACGAGCCCGACGAGCGCCGGCGAGGAGGACTCGTGACCGAGCTCGCTGACGAGCACAGCAGCACGGCTGACGCCGCCGACGAGGGCCCGAGGGCAGGCAGCGGCCGCTACGACGCGACCTTCCGGATCTGGCGGGGGGACGCCACCGGTGGGGAGCTGCAGACCTTCACAGTGCCGGTCAACGAGGGCGAGGTCGTCCTCGACGTCATCCACCGGCTGCAGGCGACCCAGGCCGGGGACCTCGCCGTCCGGTGGAACTGCAAGGCCGGCAAGTGCGGGTCCTGCAGCGCGGAGGTCAACGGGCGGCCGCGGCTGATGTGCCTGGCCCGGATGAGCACCTTCGCCGAGGACGAGGTGGTGACGGTCACCCCGCTGCGCACCTTCCCGGTCATCCGCGACCTGGTCACCGACGTCTCCTAC
>DASQNB010000361.1:0-3082 GCA_035645175.1 Geodermatophilus sp. | reverse complement strand
CCGAGCCCGTCTGCAGCGGCCGGGACGGCCTGGCGACCCTGCAGGTGCTCGACGCGGTCGTCGAGTCAGCGCGCACGGGCCGTCCGGTCGACCTGCCGAGGACCGGGCCGGACCCGCGGCCGTCCTAGGCTCGGGACGAGTCCACCGACGTGAAGAGGTCCGCAGCCGTGTCGTCCGTCGCCCAGCCGCTGCCCGACGAGGTCGAGCCCGTGCCCGAGATGCCGCCCGGAGCGCCCCGGCCGCGCGACGCCGAGCGCACTCAGGCCGAGATCCTCGACGTGGCCACCAGCGAGTTCGCCGACCGGGGCTACGCCGGGGCGCGGGTCGACGAGATCGCCGCCAAGACAAGCACGACCAAGCGGATGATCTACTACTACTTCGGTGGCAAGGAGCAGCTCTACGTCGCCGTCCTGGAGCGGGCCTACCTCCGCATCCGCCGCCTCGAGCAGCAGCTCGACGTCGAGCACCTGGACCCGGTGCAGGCCGTGCGGGAGCTCGCCGGCCTCACCTTCGACCACCACGAGGCGCACCCGGACTTCATCCGGCTGGTCAGCATCGAGAACATCCACCGGGCCGAGCACATCGCCGGCTCCGAGGCGCTGTCCGGGCTGGCCAACCCCGCCCTCGACGTGCTCGGCCGGATCCTCGAGCGCGGCTGGGACGCCGGGGTGTTCCGGGACGACGTCGACGCCCTGGACGTGCACCAGGTGATCAGCGCCTACTGCGTCTTCCGGACGGCGAACCGGCACACGTGGAGGGTCCTCTTCGGCCGGGACATGCTCGACCCCGAGCGGCGCGACCACCAGCGCCGGCTGCTCGGCGACCTCGTCGTCGCCCACCTCACCGCCCGCTGAGCGCCGGCCCCTCCCGGGTACCGCCCCGAGGCTGGTGACGTGCTGGAACGGCCACCCTTCAGGGCCCCGCGCCGAGCCTGCGAGGCGTGGGGGGAAGGGTGGTCCTCTTTCAGTGCAGGTGGCTCAGCCAGTCGGGAGGCACCCGGCCGCGCGGCCCCGGCGCGGGCTGGTCACGCGGCCGGTGCTCCGGCGGGGCCAGCTCCGGGCCGGGCACGACCTCCTCCCGGCTGAGGTCCCAGAACCACGTCTCGCCCGGCTCGAAGCTGCGGACCACCGGGTGCCCGGTCTGGGCCGCGTGCGCCCGGGCGTGCCGCGACGGGGAGGAGTCGCAGCAGCCGACGTGCCCACACTGCGCGCACCGGCGCAGGTGGAACCACCAGCCCCCGGTGGCCTCGCACTCCACGCAGCCGGTCCCGCTGGGCGGCACCGAGGGGTCGATCCCCGCGCGAGCGTCCACGGCGGCCTCCTCCGGTCCGGAGGAGGCCCACGGTAGGGACGACCGCCGCGCACGGGAAGCCGTCCGGGGCCGGGCCGGGCACACTCGGTCCGGGGGACGGGAGGTCGGCATGGGCACGGTGGGGCTCTCCGGGCGGGACTTCGCGGCGGCGACACAGGCCGCGGGCATCGTCCTGGTCGACTTCCGCGACGGCGGTTCGGGCTCGAGCCGGGCGTTCGCGCAGGTCTTCGACGCCGCGGCCCTGCGGCACCCCGACCTGCGCTTCGCGACCGTCGACCTCGGTTCCGAGCCGGAGCTGGCGGCCGCGGTCGGGGTGGAGCGGGCGCCGAACCTCATGGTGTTCCGCGACGGCGTGCCGGTGTTCGCCGAGCCCGGCTGGCTGCCCGCGGACTCCGTCGAGCTGCTCATCGCCACGATCCGGGAGCTGGACATGACCGCGGTGCGCGAGACCTTCCCCGAGCCGGTCCACCGGTCCTGAGCCGACCGGCGCGAGGCTGTCGCGCCGGCGGCGCAGCGGGTTAGCGTGGCGCGCACCCGGCAACGACGCCGTCCTCTCCACACCCACGCCGGCCCCCGGCCCCCGGGCCAGACCGGACAGGAGGCCGTCATGGCCCGACCCGTGCTGCTCACCGTCGACGACGACCCGGCGGTCTCCCGCGCCGTCGCCCGCGACCTGCGCCGCCACTACGGCGAGGGGTACCGGGTGCTGCGCGCCGGCTCCGGCGCCGAGGCCCTCGAGGCGCTCCGCGAGCTCAAGCTGCGCGGCGACCCGGTGGCGGTGCTGCTGGCCGACCACCGGATGCCGGAGATGACCGGCGTGGAGTTCCTCGAGCGGGCGATGGACCTGGTGCCGCGGGCCCGCCGCGCGCTGCTCACCGCCTACGCCGACACCGACGCCGCCATCGCCGCGATCAACGACGTCGACGTCGACGCCTACCTGCTCAAGCCGTGGGACCCGCCCGAGGAGAAGCTGTACCCCACCCTCGACGCGATGCTCAGGGCCTGGGAGGAGAGTCCGGACCCCGAGGTGCACGGCGTCAAGCTGGTCGGCCACCGCTGGTCCGCGCCGTCCTTCCGCGCCCGCGACCTGCTGGCCCGCAACGCCGTCCCCTACCGCTGGTTCCACGCCGACGAGCCCGAGGGGCAGCGCGTCCTCGCCGCCGCCGGGGCCGGCCCGGACGACGTCCCGGTCGTCGTCACCGCCGACGCGCAGGTGCTGCGGCGCCCGACCGAGGCCGAGCTCGCCGCCGTCGCCGGCCTGTCGGTGGAGGCCCGCGAGGAGTTCTACGACCTCGTGGTCGTCGGCGGCGGCCCGGCCGGGCTCGGCGCCGCCGTGTACGGCGCGTCCGAGGGGCTGCGCACCGTGCTCGTCGAGCGGGAGGCGACCGGCGGGCAGGCCGGGCAGAGCAGCCGGATCGAGAACTACCTCGGCTTCCCCGACGGCGTCTCCGGCGGGCAGCTGGCCGACCGGGCCCGCCGGCAGGCGGTGAAGTTCGGCGCCGAGCTGCTGCTGGCCCGCGACGTCGTCTCGCTGGAGGCGCACGGGCCCAAGCGGGTGCTGCACCTCGACGACGGCCGCCGCATCGCCGCGCACGCCGTCGTCCTGGCCACCGGCGTCTCCTACCGCAGCCTCGGGGTGGACGGCGTCGACGACCTGACCGGCCGCGGCGTCTACTACGGCTCGGCCATGACCGAGGCCGCCGAGTGCGCCGACAGCGACGTCTACATCGTCGGCGGGGCCAACTCGGCCGGCCAGGCGGCGGTCTTCTTC
>DASQNB010000360.1:0-2509 GCA_035645175.1 Geodermatophilus sp. | reverse complement strand
CGAGGCACCGGCTCCACCGCGGGCGCAGCGGCCGGCGAACCGGGCGGGCGGCCCGCCGCGGCGGCACCGGTTCAAGCGCCGCTGGGTCGTCGTCCCGGTGCTCGTGGTGGTGCTCGTGCTGCTCGCCGTGGCGGCCGACCTGGTGGTGCTCGCCGGCTACCTGCTCGGCTGGTCCTGACGCGCCCCGGCCGGTCCTGCGGCAGGCTCGGCCCATGACGACACCGTCCTCCGACACCCCTCAGCCGCGCGACATCGCCCTGGAGATGGAGACGCCCGAGCAGGCCGCCGACCTGGAGGCGCAGAGCGAGCCGGAGGAGCACCCCGACGGCGAGTGAGCGGGGAGCCTGGGGGTAGCGGTCGCCCCATGCGCAGCCGCGACGTCCTCACGTACGCCTACGAGCAGATCGCCGACACGTTCCCCGGCACCGTCGAGGGCCTGGGCTCTGACGACCTCGCCCGCCGCGTCGGGCCGGGCGCCAACCCGATCGGCTGGCTGGCCTGGCACCTGCTGCGGGTGCAGGACGACCACGTCGCCGAGGTCGCCGGCACCGAGCAGGTGTGGACGGCGGAGGGCTGGGCCGGCCGCTTCGACCTGCCGGTCGACGACGCGGCCACCGGCTACGGGATGAGCGACGAGGAGGTCGACGCCGTCCGGATCCCCTCGGCCGACCTGCTGCTCGGCTATGCCCAGGCGGTGCACGCCCGGACGGCGGAGTTCCTGCGCGGGCTCTCCGACGACGACCTCGACCGGGTCGTCGACACGAACTGGGACCCACCGGTCACCCTCGGCGTCCGGTTGGTCAGCGTGCTCTCCGACGACCTGCAGCACCTGGGCCAGGCGGCGTACGTGCGCGGCCTGCTGGGCGCCTGAAGCCGCTCGCCGCCGGTCGAGGACTCGTGGTGGCCCTCCTGCAGGGACCCATCGGCCCCCGGAAGGAACCCGACCTCCTCACCCCTCGCACGCTCGGGGTGAGCCTCGGGACGGAGCCGGGACGGGTCCTTGATCGAGCGGCGGGGGGCAGGGGGTCCTTCTTCAGCGGCCGGTGAGCCGGGCGGGCTCGATCCGACGTCCGGCGACGTAGTACAGCGTCGCCTCCTCGGGCACCGGGGTGTCCCAGGCGGGGCTGACGACCAGCGGGCCACCGCCCGTGCGCAGCGCCAGCACCGTGGCGCCGAAGGTGCGCCCGAACCAGGTCTGGCACTCGCCGAACGTGCGGTGCGGGAAGCCGCCCGGCAGGCGGGTGGAGTAGGTGTTGCCGTGCCCGCCGCTGGTCATCAGGTCGCTGTAGACCTGCGCGATGCCGGGGTCGGTGGCCTCCTCGGTCAGCAGGAAGGGCATGTGCCACTGCACCGCCTGGACGTCGGGGCGCACGTAGCGCAGCGTGTCCAGCCGGCCGAGGTCGCGCAGTGCGACGACCAGGTGGATGGCCGGGTTGGCGTGGGTGACCGCGAGCGCGACGGCCAGGGCCTCGTTGTCGTCGCCGACGTCGACGACCGCCGTCCGGGCGCGGGCGACGTCGGCGCGGGTCATGACGTCGGCGGAGCTCAGGTCGCCACGGACGAACCCCACGTCCGCCCGCTCGGGCAGCGGGTCCTCGGGGACGTCGTCGGCCGCACAGAGCACCACGTGCGCGCGGTCCTCGGCGGTCAGCTCGGCGACGATGCGCGCCGTCCGCCCCGGCGTGTAGCCGAGCAGGACGACGTGGTCGGCGAGGTCCAGGTCGACCAGCCCCCTCAGTCTCTTGCCCCTCACCGACAGCAGCGCGGTGGAGAGCTGCGTGAAGAGCAGGGTGAGCGTGACGATGCCGCCGACGATGACGTAGGCGCCGACGACGCGGCCGCCGGTCGAGGCCGGGTACACGTCGCCGTAGCCCACGGTGGCCGCGGTCACGACGAAGTACCACCAGTAGGTGCCCGGCGCGGCGATGCCCGTGTCGGGCGGCTCGACCAGTGCCATGGCCGCCCAGCTGGACAGGAACACGAACAGCGCCACGGCCAGCGGCAGCCGCCACCCGGGCAGCCGCAGGCGCAGCAGGCGCGCGAGACGCGCGACCAGGAACGGCACTGCCACCTCCCGACGACGACCGGGGCAACGTAGCCCGACGTGATCACCAGCGGGTGGGACGCCGACCTGCTCCTACCGCCTCAGGGTGAGGACGACGGCGAGGAGCTGGGCGGAGGTCGCTGTACCGGGCCCGACGCCGGGGCTCTCGTGGAGGAAGCCGGGTTTCGGCGGCACGTCACCGTCAGGAGCACTTCGCGATCTGTGGACAGCCTGCTGAGCTGGGGATTCGTCTTGTGTGGCCATGCTGGCGGCGATATCATTCGTACACGTGTTCGAGTGAGAGTGGGAGGTGGCGTGAACGAGTTGCTGGCCGGTCTCGACGCCCTCGCCACCGATGACCTGGCGCCGCTGTTCGGCCCGTCGCTGCTGGACCGGCTGCAGGAGCTGCTAGTGGCGCAGAACCGGCTGGCCGCTGAGGTCGCCCGCACGGTGCGCGAGTGCGAG
>DASQNB010000359.1:0-4657 GCA_035645175.1 Geodermatophilus sp. | reverse complement strand
GGCCGTTCCAGTACGTCACCGGGCTCGCGGCGGGCCCCTACGGGAGGCCGGCAGCGGGTCCGGTCGGTCGGCGCCGCCGTCGTCGGGCCCGCGCTCGTTAGGCTGGACCGGAGGTGGCGCGACGGCCCCGGGGCTCCCCGGACGCCGGAGGCCGAGCAGCCGGTCGGAGCGACCGGCCGGCCGCGCCCGCGAGACTGCTGAGGACGTGCTGTGTTCGAGACCCTCTCCGACCGACTGGACAAGGTCTTCAGCGGCCTGCGCGGCAAGGGCCGGCTCACCGAGGCCGACATCGACGCGACCGCGCGCGAGATCCGCATCGCGCTGCTGGAGGCCGACGTCGCCCTGCCGGTGGTGCGCACCTTCATCGCCGCCGTCAAGGAGCGGGCGCGCGGGGCCGAGGTGTCCCAGGCGCTCAACCCCGCCCAGCAGGTCATCAAGATCGTCAACGAGGAGCTCGTCCACATCCTCGGCGGCGAGACCCGGCGGCTGCGCTACGCCAAGCAGTCGCCGACGGTGATCATGTTGGCCGGCCTGCAGGGCTCCGGTAAGACCACGCTGGCCGGCAAGCTCGGCCGCTGGCTGAAGGCCCAGGGGCACACGCCGCTGCTGGTGGCCGCCGACCTGCAGCGGCCCAACGCGGTCAACCAGCTCGCGATCGTCGCCGGCCAGGCCGGGGTCGACGTCTACGCGCCCGAGCCGGGCAACGGCGTCGGCGACCCGATCCGCGTCGCCGCCGACTCCATCGAGCACGCACGGCGCACCATGCACGACGTCGTCGTCGTCGACACCGCCGGCCGGCTGGGCATCGACGCCGAGCTGATGGCGCAGGCCGCCGGCATCCGCGACGCCGTCTCACCCGACGAGACCTTGTTCGTCGTCGACGCGATGATCGGTCAGGACGCCGTCACCACAGCCGAGGCCTTCCGCGACGGTGTGGGCTTCACCGGCGTCGTGCTCACGAAGCTCGACGGTGACGCCCGCGGTGGCGCCGCGCTCTCGGTCCGCCACGTGACCGGCCAGCCGATCATGTTCGCCTCCACCGGCGAGAAGCTGACCGACTTCGACGTCTTCCACCCCGAGCGGATGGCCTCGCGCATCCTCGGCATGGGCGACGTGCTCACCCTCATCGAGCAGGCCGAGCAGGCCTTCGACGCCGATCAGGCCGAGAAGATGGCCGGCAAGCTCGCCAGCCGCGAGGGCTTCACCCTCGAGGACTTCCTCGAGCAGATGATGGTCATCCGCAAGATGGGGCCGATCGCCAACCTGCTGGGCATGCTGCCCGGCGCAGGGGCGATGAAGGAGCAGCTCAAGCAGGTCGACGACCGCGACCTGGACCGCACCGCGGCGATCATCCGCTCGATGACGCCGGAGGAGCGGGTCAACTCCAAGATCATCAACTCGTCGCGGCGGGTGCGCATCGCCAACGGCTCGGGCGTCACCGTCACCGAGGTCAACCAGCTGCTGGAGCGCTTCGCCCAGGCGCAGAAGATGATGGGCCAGATGGCCGGCAGCATGGGCCTGCCCGGCATGGGTCCGATGTCGAAGAAGGCCCGCGGGCGGCAGATGCAGGCCCAGTCGAAGAAGGGCAAGAAGGGCAAGGGCGGCGGCAAGGGCCGGGGTGGCCCCGCCCGCCGGCCCGCGGGTGCGCCCGCGCTGCCGCCGGGTGCCGGCAACCCCTTCGGCGGCGGCTTCCCCGGTGGCGGCATGCCCGGTGGGATGCCCGGCCTGCCGCCGGGGCAGGGCCTGCCCGACCTCACCAAGCTGCGGTTCGACCAGCCCGGGGACGAGCGGCCCTCCCGGTGAGCGCGTCGGTGCACCTGGCCGGCGTGGTGCTCCCCGAGGGCGAGCACCGCGACGTCTGGATCCGCGACGGGCGGATCACCTTCGAGCCGGTGCCGGGCGCGGAGACGGTGAGCCGCGACGGCTGGCTGGTGCCGGGCCTGGTCGACGCGCACTGCCACGTCGGCATCGGCCGCGGCGGGCGGCCGGTCGAGGACCTCGCCGGCCTGCGCGAGCAGGCCCTCACCGAGCGGTACGCCGGTGTGCTGGCGCTGCGCGACTGCGGGTCCCCGGTCGACACCCGCGCCCTGGACGACGAACCGGACCTGCCGACGATCATCCGGGCCGGCCGGCACATCGCCCGCACCCGCCGCTACATCCCCGGCCTGGGCATCGAGATCGAGCCCGACGCCCTGGTCGAGGAGGTGCGCGTGCAGGCCCGCCGTGGCGACGGCTGGGTGAAGCTGGTGGGTGACTGGATCGACCGCGGCGTCGGTGACCTCGCGCCCGAGTGGCCGGCCGACGTCCTCGCCGCGGCGATCGAGGCCGCGCACGGGGAGGGCGCGCGGGTCACCGCGCACACCTTCGGCACCGACGCGCTGCCCGACCTGATCGGCGCGGGCATCGACTGCATCGAGCACGGCACCGGCCTCACCGAGGAGCTCATCGGGTTGATGGCCGCCCGTGGCACCGCCGTCGTCCCGACGTTGGTCAACGTCGAGAACTTCCCCGGCTTCGCGGCGGCGGGGGAGGGGAAGTTCCCCACGTACGCGAGCACGATGCGGCGGCTGCACGCCTCCTCGGGCGCCGTCGTCCGGGCCGCGTTCGAGGCCGGCGTGCCGGTGTTCGCCGGCACCGACGCCGGGGGCGGCATCGACCACGGCCGGATCGCCGACGAGGTGCGCGCGCTGCACGCGGCGGGGGTGCCGGCCGAGGCGGCGCTGGCGGCGGCCTCGTGGTCGGCGCGGTCGTGGCTCGGGCTGCCCTGCATCGAGGAGGGGGCGCCGGCCGACGTCGTCGTCTACGACGCCGACCCGCGCGCCGACCTCGACACCCTCGCCCGCCCGCGGCACGTCGTGCTGCGCGGTGAGGTGGTGAGATGACGGGCCGGACCATCCGATAAGCACTTCCGCGGGCCTGCGAGACTCGTCCCGTGCTGTTGCGGATGTCCACCCTCTTCCTGCGCACCCTGCGCGACGACCCGGCCGACGCCGAGGTCCCCAGCCACCGCCTGCTCGTGCGGGCCGGCTACATCCGGCGGGCCGCGCCGGGGGGCTTCACCTGGCTGCCGCTGGGCTACCGGGTCTTCCGCAACGTCGAGCGGGTCGTCCGCGAGGAGATGGACCGGATGGGCGCCCAGGAGGTGCACTTCCCGGCACTGCTGCCCCGCGAGCCCTACGAGGCCACGGGCCGCTGGACCGAGTACGGCCCCAACCTCTTCCGGCTCCAGGACCGCCGGGGGGCCGACTTCCTGCTCGGCCCCACCCACGAGGAGATGTTCACGCTCCTGGTGAAGGACCTGTACTCCTCCTACAAGGACCTGCCGCTCTCGCTCTACCAGATCCAGACCAAGTACCGGGACGAGGCGCGTCCCCGGGCCGGGCTCTTCCGCGGCCGCGAGTTCACGATGAAGGACAGCTACTCCTTCGACGTCGACGACGCCGGTCTGGACAAGAGCTACGCCGCCCACCGGGACGCCTACATCCGGGTCTTCGACCGGCTCGGGCTGGACTACGTCATCGTCTCGGCGATGTCGGGGGCCATGGGCGGGTCCAGGAGCGAGGAGTTCCTGCACCCGACCTCCATCGGTGAGGACACCTTCGTCCGCTCGGCGGGCGGGTACGCGGCCAACGTCGAGGCGGTGGCCACCGTCGTCCCCGACGCGGTCCCGCTCGACGGCCTGCCCGCCGCCCACGTCGAGGACACCCCGGACACCCCGACCATCGAGACCCTCGTCGCGGTCGCCCAGCAGCTGTTCCCCGACGCCGGCCACACGGCCGCGTCGACGCTGAAGAACGTCGTCGTCACGCTGGTGCACCCCGACGGCACCCGCGAGCCGCTGGTGGTCGGCCTCCCCGGCGACCGCGAGGTCGACACCAAGCGGCTCGAGGCCCAGGTCGCGCCCGCCGAGGTGGAGCCGTTCACCGACTTCGCGGGTCACCCGGAGCTGGTCAAGGGCTACATCGGCCCGCAGGTGCTCGGCGCCGACGGCCGGTCCGGCATCCGGTACCTCGTCGACCCGCGGGTGGTGCCGGGCACCCGCTGGATCACCGGGGCCAACGAGCCGGGCAAGCACGTGTTCGACCTGGTCGCCGGTCGCGACTTCACCTGGGACGGCGTGATCGAGGCCGCCGAGGTGCTGCCCGGTGACCCGGCCCCCGATGGCTCCGGCCCGCTGGAGCTGGCCCGCGGCGTGGAGATGGGGCACATCTTCCAGCTGGGCCGCAAGTACGCCGAGGCCCTGGACCTCAAGGTGCTCGACGAGAACGGCAAGCTGGTCACGGTCACCATGGGCTCCTACGGCATCGGCGTCTCCCGGGCCGTGGCCGCGATCGCCGAGTCCACGCACGACGAGCTGGGCCTGGTCTGGCCCCGGGAGGTCGCGCCGGCCGACGTGCACGTGGTGGCGACGGGGAAGGACGCCGCGGTGTTCGAGGCGGCCGAGTCGCTGGCGCAGGACCTCGTCTCCGCCGGGCTCACCGTGCTCTACGACGACCGGCCGAAGGTGTCGCCCGGGGTCAAGTTCAAGGACGCCGAGCTGCTGGGGATGCCGACGATCGTCACCGTGGGCCGCGGGCTGGCCGAGGGCGTCCTCGAGCTGCGCGACCGGGCCACGGGGCAGCGCGAGGAGGTGCCGGTCGGCGAGGCGGCCGCCCGG
>DASQNB010000358.1:0-4872 GCA_035645175.1 Geodermatophilus sp. | reverse complement strand
CCGGTCAGGGCGAGCACCCCCAGGAGACCGAGCGCGGCGACCCGCGCGAGCCTGCTGCCTCGAGCCACTGCTCGCTGCCTCCTCGTCCTCGTCCGGTACGCCGGACGGTCGTCCTGGCCGGCCGTCAGCCGGTGCCCGGCGAACGGCGCCTGTGCCGACCACAGTCTGCGGCGAGACTAGCCGACCCCGCACGGCGGCCGACCACCGGAGACTCGGCTCCGGCGGGTCGGGTCGCCGGGCGGCCCGACGAGGGCGGGGCGGTCCGCGCCGGACGGCGGCCGGGACCCGACGGCGGCACGGTGAGCCCCCTCACCGACGCCCCCTCCCCCGGCGCACCGCCGGTTACAGTCGGGGCCGTGTTCTCCCGGCTGCTGACGCCCAAGTGGGTGCTCCTGCACCTGGTGGTGGCCGCCCTCTTCGTCGCCACCTTCTTCCTGGGGTACTGGCAGCTGTCCAAGGCCGAGGCCGGCGGCGGCGCGGTGAACTGGAGCTATGCGCTGCAGTGGCCGCTGTACGGGTTCATGGGCCTCGGCTTCTACGTGAAGATGTGCCTCGACGAGGTCCGTCGCGACCCCGACGAGGACGAGCCGGGCGCCGACCTCGTCCTCTACCAGCGGCCGCGCATCGACACCTCGGGTGACCCGGAGCTGGCGGCCTACAACGCCTACCTCGCCGAGCTCAACGAGCGGGCACTGCAGCAGCGGACCGAGCATGGCCGCTGAACCGACGACGGCCTCCCGGCTGCCCCGTGCACTGGCCCGCCGGGTGGGCCGTGACGTCCCCGCGGCCCTGACCCGATACCGGGTGATGGCCTGGATCGTCGGGGTCCTGCTCATCGCGCTGATCCTGGTCGCCGTCCCGCTCAAGTACCTCGGCGGCATCGAGGGGCCGGTGACCGTCCTCGGCACCCTGCACGGCTGGCTCTACTTCGTCTTCTTCCTGACCGCCTGCGACCTCGCCCTGCGCGCCTCCTGGACGTTGCGCGGCACGCTTCTCACCCTGGTGGCAGGCACCGTTCCGATCCTGTCCTTCGTGGCCGAGCGCAACGCCACGCGCAAGACCCGCGCCGGCGCTCGCGTCTGACCCTGCCGCGGCCACTCCGCCGGCACACGACGACCCCCGGAGAACCACGCCCATGTGCGGCCTGCTCGCCTACCTGTCCACCGACGCCGACCGCGTCGACGACACCCGCGTCAAGGAGGTGCACGAGGCACTGCACTGCATGCGACACCGCGGCCCCGACGAGACCCAGGTCTGGCACGACGCGCGGGTCGCCTTCGGCTTCAACCGGCTGGCCTTCATCGACATCGAGCACAGCCACCAGCCGATGCCCTACGCCGACGGCCGGTACCGGATCGTCTTCAACGGCGAGATCTACAACTACGTGGAGCTGCGCCAGGAGCTCGCGGCCCTCGGCGCCCGGTTCGCCACCGAGGGTGACACCGAGGCGATCGTCGCCGGCTACCACCACTGGGGTCAGGACGTCGTCCGGCGGCTGCGCGGCATGTTCGCCTTCGTCATCTGGGACACCCAGACCGGGACGGCGTTCGGCGCCCGTGATGCCTTCGGCATCAAGCCGTTGTTCACCGCCCGCCTCGCCGACGGCGCGCTGGTCTTCAGCTCCGAGAAGAAGGCGCTGCTGGAGATGCTCGGCGGCAGCGACGCCGCGGGCGGCGTGGACTCCGCCTCGCTGCAGCACTACCTGACGCTGCAGTACGTGCCCGAGCCCGCGACGCTGCACCGCGGCATCCGGCGGATCGAGAGCGGCACGAGCTTCACCGTGGTGGACGGCGAGCTGCACACCAGCCGCTACTTCCACCCGACCTTCCCCGTCCGGCCGGTCGCCGCGGACGAGCAGCAGGGCCTCTACGACCGGATCGCCGAGGTCCTCGACGACTCGGTGCGGGTGCACATGCGCGCCGACGTCACCGTCGGGTCGTTCCTCTCCGGCGGCATCGACTCCACCGCCATCGCGGCGCTGGCCAAGCGGTACAACCCCGACCTGATGACGTTCACGGTCGGCTTCGAGCGCGAGGGCTACTCGGAGATCGACGTCGCCGCGGAGTCGGCGGCCGCGATCGGCGTCGAGCACGTGACCAAGGTGGTCACCCCCGAGGAGTTCGCCGAGTCGATCCCGCTGGTCGTCTGGTACCTCGACGACCCGGTCGCCGACCCCGCCCTCGTGCCGCTGTACTTCGTGGCCCGCGAGGCGCGCAAGCACGTGAAGGTGGTGCTCTCCGGCGAGGGCGCCGACGAGCTCTTCGGCGGCTACAACATCTACCGGGAGCCGTTGTCGCTGGCGGCGTTCGACAAGCTGCCCGGGGGCATCCGCCGCGCGCTGGGCGCGCTGTCGGCGCGGCTGCCCGACGGCATGCGCGGCAAGGACCTGCTGCGCCGCGGCTCCATCCCGCTCGAGCAGCGGTACTACGGCAACGCGCGGATCTTCCGGGACGACGAGCTCAGCTTCCTCGAGCGCCGCGACCCCGACCTGTCACACGTCGCCGTGACCCGCGAGCTCTACGAGCGGACACGGGCCGCGGGCTACGACGACGTGACCGCCATGCAGTACGTGGACCTGTTCACCTGGCTGCGCGGCGACATCCTGGTCAAGGCCGACAAGATGACCATGGCCAACTCGCTGGAGCTGCGGGTGCCCTTCCTCGACCCCGAGGTGTTCGCGGTGGCCGGCACGCTCCCGGTCGGCCAGCGGGTGACCCGGGAGACGACGAAGTACGCGCTGCGCCGCGCGCTCGAGCAGATCGTGCCGCCGCACGTGCTCAACCGCCGCAAGCTCGGCTTCCCCGTGCCCACCCGGCACTGGCTGGCCGGCGACCTGTACGAGTGGGCCCGCGCGGTGGTCGCCGAGAGCCAGACCGACGAGTGGCTCGACCGCGCGCAGGTCCTGGACATGCTCGCCCTGCACAAGGCCAACACCGAGTCCGGCAGCCCGGTCGACCTGTCCCGCAAGCTGTGGACGCTGCTGGTGTTCATGGTCTGGCACGGCGTCTTCGTCGAGCAGCGGATCAAGGTCGACGTCCCCGAGACCGTCTACCCCGTCCGCCTCTGAAAGAGGACCGCCCTTCCCCCCCACGCCTCGAGAAGGACCCCGTCCTCCCCACCCTTCGCAGGCTCAGGGCGGAGCCCGGGACGAGGCCGGCGGGCCCCTGAGAGGTGGCCGTCCCAGCGCGTCACCCGGCTCGGGGCGGGACCCTGGGCGGGGCCGGACGCGACAGCGCCCGACCCCTGGGGGGATCGGGCGCTGTCGCGTTCTGGCCGGGTGCTGCTCAGCTGAAGCTGTCGCCGCAGGCGCAGGAGCCGGTGGCGTTCGGGTTGTCGATCGTGAAGCCCTGCTTCTCGATCGAGTCCACGAAGTCGATCACGGCGCCACCGAGGTAGGGGCCGCTCATCCGGTCGACGATGACCTCGACGCCGCCGAAGTCGTAGGTCTGGTCGCCGTCGAGGTACCGCTCGTCGAAGAAGAGCTGGTAGCGGAGGCCCGAGCAGCCGCCGGGCTGGACGGCGATGCGCAGACGGAGGTCGTCGCGACCCTCCTGGTCCAGCAGCGCCTTGACCTTGGCGGCAGCCGGGTCGCTGAGGACGACGCCGGTCGCCGTGGTGTCCTGCACCGTCATGTTGGAAGTCCTCCCACGTTCGAGGGTGCCTGCTGCGGCACGTCCTGCAGCAGGCCAACACCGCCGGAGCGGAGCCTCTTCCCACTGTACGGCGTCGAGGGCCACGCGAGCCTGGATCGATCGAGGTCACACGTAGACTCGCGGCCGTGAAGCTCCGCCTGCCCGGGCGCCGCGACCGCACCGAGGCCGCCCCCGACCCCGCCGACGACCTGACCGGACAGCTGGTGAAGTCGGCCGGCAAGGGTCGGCCCACGCCCAAGCGCCACGAGGCCCAGGGCCGCCGTCCCGGGCCTCCCCCGCCGCCGCCGACCACCCGCAAGGAGGCCTACCGACGGCAGCGCGAGCAGCAGGCGGCCACCCGCGGTGCCACCCGCGCCGCCGCCGCGCGCGGCGACGACAGCTACCTGCCGGTCCGCGACCGCGGCCCCGTCCGCAAGCTGGTCCGCGACGTCGTCGACGCCCGGCGCAACGCCGGCAGCTTCTTCCTGCTCGTCGCGGGGCTGGTGCTGATCGGCTACTTCGTCCCCAGCGCGCAGTTCCAGAGCTACACGGTCTCCATCTGGCTGGTCTTCTTCCTGCTCATCATCGTCGACTCGGTCTTCCTCGGCCGGCGGATCAAGAAGACCGTCCTCGAGCGCTTCCCCGGTCAGGACCACAGGATGAAGAGCCTGGTCTGGTACGGCATCACGAGGGCCACGATGGTGCGCCGCTGGCGCTTCCCCAGGCCCGAGGTCGCGCTCGGCGCGAAGGTCTAGCCGCGGCTAGCGTCGGGCTCCGTGGAATCCCGACGACTGGGCCGCTCCGGCCTCAACACCTCCGCGATCGCCTACGGCAACTGGTTGACCCACGGCGGCCAGGTCGAGGAGGACGCCGCGCACGCCTGCGTCCGCGCCGCCCTCGACGCCGGCATCACGACCTTCGACACCGCCGACGTCTACGCCGGCACCCGGGCGGAGTCGGTGCTGGGCCGCGCGCTGGCCGGCCAGCGCCGCGCGAGCCTGGAGGTCTTCACCAAGGTCTACTGGCCCACCGGCCCCGGCCACAACGACCGCGGGCTGTCCCGCAAGCACGTCATCGAGAGCTGCCACGCCTCGCTGCGGCGACTGCAGACCGACTACGTCGACCTCTACCAGGCGCACCGCTACGACCCGACGGTGCCGCTCGAGGAGACGATGACCGCCTTCGCCGACCTGGTCCGGGCCGGCAAGGTGCTCTACGTCGGCGTCTCGGAGTGGAACGC
>DASQNB010000357.1:0-3828 GCA_035645175.1 Geodermatophilus sp. | reverse complement strand
CCGGGAGTACCCGCAGGTCGGCGGCGACTACGAGGTCGTCCACCACACCCAACTGCTCAGCCAGCTGGTGGAGGAGGGACGGCTGACCCCGGTCACCCCGGTCGACCGCAAGGTCACCTACCACGACCCGTGCTTCCTGGGCCGGCACAACAAGGTCTACACGCCCCCGCGCGAGATCCTCGACTCCGTCCAGGGCCTGTCCACGCAGGAGATGCACCGCTGCAAGGACCGCGGCTTCTGCTGCGGCGCCGGCGGTGCCCGCATGTGGATGGAGGAGAAGATCGGCAAGCGGATCAACGTGGAGCGTACCGAGGAGGCGCTCGGCCTCGACCCGGACGTCATCTCCACCGCGTGCCCGTTCTGCATCACGATGCTCAGCGACGCGCTGACCACGAAGAAGCAGAACGGCGAGGCCGCCGAGCACGTCGAGGTGCTCGACGTCAGCCAGATCCTGCTCCGCTCGATGGCGCCGGCCGGCACGCCGGGCACCGAGCACGGGGCGGACGTGGGCACGAAGGACGACGACGTGGCCGGCACCGGCTCCGCGGCGACGGAGCACGGCGCGCAGTAGAAGGACCCCCTCGCCCCCCACCGCTCGGAGAGGGACCCCGTCCTCCCCACCCCTCACCCGCTCGGGGCGGTGCCCGGGACGGGGCCCGGGCCCTGCAGGGGGCGGGCGGTAGAACGGCCCGGTGCTGCTCCACCTGCGGGTGACCGTGCCACCGGACCGGATCGGCGAGGTCGTCGAGCTCTTCGCCCGGTCCCCCGGCACCGCCCACCTCGCCGTGCTGCCCGGCGCCTCGGTCGCCCCGCCCGGCGACCTGGTCCTGGCCGACGTGGCCCGCGAGTCCGCCGACGCACTGGTCGACGAGCTGCGCGGGCTGGGCGTCGCGCGCGACGGCGGCATCACCATGGATGCCTGGGCGGCGGTACGGAGTTCACCCGCGCCGCGACCCAGCTCGGCATCAACGTGGTCGGCATCCTCGCCGCGGCACTGGTGACCCTCGCCGTGCAGCGGGCGGTGTGGCGGCGGGTGCCGCGCGTGGTCCCGCGGGTCGCGGCGGTCGGGCAGCCCGCCGACCGACCCGCCGCCGGGTAGCCCGCGCCGGGGCGGGACCATCGGGGGGTGGCCCGCAGCGACGTCCCCGCCTCCCCCCGCCGGGGGCTGCTGCTCGTCGGGACGGCGATCGTCCTCACCGGGCTGAACCTGCGGACGGCGGTCAACAGCGTCGGGCCCGTGCTCCAGGAGATCCAGCGCGGGCTGGACGTCTCCAGCGGCCTGGCCGGACTGGTGACCAGCCTGCCGGTCATCTGCTTCGCCGTCATCGGGTTCGCCGGGCCGCCGCTGGCCGCCCGCTTCAGGGACGGGCACGTGCTGGCCGGCGCGCTGCTGGCCATGGCCGCCGGCCTGGTGCTGCGGGCGGTGGCCGGGGCGTTCTGGCTCTTCGTCGCCGGCACCGTGCTGGCGATGGTCGGCGGCGCCCTGGGCAACGTGCTGCTGCCGAGCCTGGTGAAGCGGTGGTTCCCGACGCGCACCGGGCTGCTCGTGGGCGCCTACAGCACCGCCATGGCCGCCGGTGGCGCGGTCGCCTCGGTGTCCGCGGCACCGATCGCGCGGGCCGCCGGGGACGTCGGCTGGCGCTGGGCGCTCGGGGTGTGGGCGGTCCCCGCGCTGGTGGCCGCACTGCCCTGGCTCGCGGTGCCGCGGCGGCCCGGCGCCTCGCGGACGACACACCAGGCGCTGCAGCTGCGGTCGCTGGTGCGCAGCCCCACGGCGGTCACGCTGGCGGCCTTCTTCGGCCTCCAGGCGATGCAGGCCTACGTGATCATCGGCTGGACGGCGCAGTACCTCCGGGACTCCGGGCTGGACGCGGCGACCGCCGGGCTGCTGCTGGGCGTCAACACCGTCGTCGTCATCCCGCTCAACGCCGTCGTCCCCGCGCTGACGGTCCGACCGCACCTGCAGCGACCGCTGCTGGCGGGCTTCGGCGTCTGCTACGTCGCCGGCTGGCTCGGCCTGCTGCTCGCGCCGGGGACCGTGCCGTGGCTGTGGATGAGCCTGCTCGCGGTGGGCATGGGGACCTTCGCGATGGTCCTCACGCTCATCGGGCTGCGCGCCCGTACGCCGGAGACCACCGCTGCCCTGTCCACCGTCGTCCAGGGGTGGGGTTACGTGCTCGCCGCGGGCGGGCCGCTCCTGGTCGGCGTCCTGCTCGGCGCGACCGGCAGCTACGCCGGCATGTTCGCCGTCGCCTTCGCCTGCGTCGCCGCACTGGTGGCCACCGGCTGGGTGGCCACCCGGGAGCGCTTCGTGGACGACGAGGTGGCCGCCCGGGTGCTGGCGGTCAGGGAGCCGGACGCCGCGTCTCGGCGCGGGTGAAGTTCCGGAACGAGCGCGAGGGCGTCGGACCGCGCTGGTCCTGGTAGCGGGAGCCGTAGACCGCCGAGCCGTACGGGTGCTCGGCCGGGCTCGTCAGCCGGAACATGCACAGCTGGCCGATCTTCATGCCCGGCCACAGCGTGATCGGCAGGTTGGCCACGTTGGACAGCTCGAGGGTGATGTGCCCGGAGAAGCCGGGGTCGACGAAGCCGGCCGTGGAGTGGGTCAGCAGTCCGAGACGCCCCAGCGAGGAGTTGTGGGTGGGGACGTAGCTGTCCCCGATCAGGAACATGCCGCTCGGAGCCGACACCTGGATGCACCGCACCGGCACGGTCGGCACCTCCCGGACGGCGCGCACGCTGCGGTGCTCGTGACCCCGGCTGTCGGTCTTGAGCCGGGCCAGCTTGCGGGTCAGCCGGAACACCGGCAGCCGCGGCGTGAACTTCACCTGGAAGGCCGGGCCGCAGTCGATGCCGTTCAGCATCGCCCGCCTCTTCCGGCGGGTCGGCCGCAGGCCGAGGCTCGCCGCCAGTTCGTGCACCGCCCAGGAGAGGTCCTCGCGCGTGTTGACGAACTCGCAGCGGCCCTGCTCGTCGACGTACCCGTCGGAGTCCATCAGCCCCTGCAGGAGCGCCAGCCGCTGCTGGACGTCGGCGGTCAGGTAGGCGGCGGGCACCCGCTCGTCCCCGAGCAGGCCGAGAGCACGGAGGTGACTGCTCAACGAGCCGTTGCCGCCGAACCGCCCGCCCCCACCGCGCCGGTGCGCGTGGTCGTCGCCGCGGACAGCGCCGCCGAGCCGGTACGCCGACGGGGCGGTCGCCCGCCACACGCCGTACCCCGCGGCTTCGAAGGAGGCGAGGACCTCCTCGTCGCCACGGCCGACGGTGATCTCCCCCTTGGTGCTCGTGCCGTCGCCGAGCCAGTAGCCGAGGACGTAGGGGTCGATCGGCAGGTCCGCCGTCGGGTACTGCGCGGCCCCCGCCAGTGCGATGTGGTGACTGAGCTCCTTGCCATGGCGCAGGGTGGCGGCGATGTCGTCCGTGGTCTTCGCCGACGACGTCCGGGGCCGGCCGGGACGGCGCTCCTGCTTGCTGGTCGTCACCCACAGGTGCGCGGCATCGGCGATGAACAGGGACCCGTCGCTGAGCTCGACCTCACGACACGGCCGACCGAGCATGACCTCGGTGGCGGCCACGACGCGGCACGGCGTGCCGTTCTCGTCGAAGACCTCGTCTCCGACGGCGAGCTCGCCCATCGTCTTCCAGCCAGTGGGGGTCGGCACCTGGGTCCCCAGAGCCAGCGCCTTGCCCTCGAGGCGAGCTGCGACGTCGTCGGGGATCGAGACGACCTCGAGGGTCGAGCCGAGCACGAACTCGCCCGGGTGCAGCACGAAGGGGTCGTCGCCGTCCGGCTCGACCAGCGTGGTCAGGTCGTCCTGCTGCTGCGCG
>DASQNB010000356.1:0-3300 GCA_035645175.1 Geodermatophilus sp. | reverse complement strand
TGGGCAACGCCGTCTCGATCGCCGCGATGGTGCTGACCACCGACTCCGCCGTCGTCGAGGCGCCGGAGGAGGACCACGACCACGCCGGCGCGGGGCACCACACCCACGGGCACTCGCACGGCCACGGGCACAGCCACTGAGTAAAGGACCCCGTCCTCCTCACGCCTCGCTCCGCGCGGCGCGAGCCTCTGGACGGGGCCGCCCCTGCCCCCACCGCTCGCAGGCCGGCCTCGCCCGGAGGCTCAGCCCGAGCTTGCGAGGGTTGAGAAGGGCGAGGTCCTTCTACCTGCAGGGGGGCCGACGAGCACCACGACGGTGATCGACTGCTGAGCGGAGCAGATGGACGCACGGAGGGCCCGGTCCAGATCTCTGGACCGGGCCCTCTGCCGTACGCGCGACGGTGGGCGAGAGCGCGGTCGTCGACGACGATGGCGGGATGCTCGCCGACGTGCTGCACGCTCCGGGTCCGGCGGACGGCGCCGCGCTCGACGACTTCGGCCGCTTCGTCGGGGCCTGGCGACTGGACTGGAGGGGTCTGGGTCCCGACGGCGTGTGGCACCGCGCGACCGGTGAGCTGCACGTGGGCTGGGTCCTCGACGGCCGCGCCGTGCAGGACGTGTGGATCGTGCCCGGCCGGGGGGAGCCGGGCGCCGGGGTGCCGCCGCTGGCGTTCCACGGGACGACGGTGCGCTTCCCGCACCCGGACGGCGACCGGTGGCTGTCGACGTGGATGGACCCGGTGAACGGCCGCGTCCGGCGGTTCACCGGACGGGCGCGGGAGGCGGACGTCGAGCTGCTCAGCGACGACGAGGACCCCTGGCTGCGGTGGCGCTTCACCGACGTGCGACCCGGCTCCTTCACGTGGTCGGCGGAGAGCTCCCGGGACGGCGGCCGCACCTGGGTGCACGACGAGCTGATGCTGGCCTCCCGTCGCGAGTAGCCGCGGAGACGCCGAGAGGGCCGGTCCAGCAGCTGCTGGACCGGCCCTCTCGGCATCTCTGGGATGGCCCCCTCCCGGGTCCCACCGCGTGCCGGGTGACCGACTGGAACGGCCACCCTTCAGGGTCCCGCGCCGAGCCTGCGAGGCGCGGGGGGGAGGGTGGCCCTTGTTCAGACCCCCGCGGCGACGGCGGCGGGCTCCGCGGCGATCAGCCGGGCCCGCTCCTCCTCGCTCATGCCGCCCCAGACCCCGTAGGGCTCACGGACCGACAGCGCGTGCTTGAGGCAGGACTCGAGAACCGGGCAGCGCCCGCAGACCGCCTTGGCGGCCGCCTGACGACGGGCCCGGGCCGGGCCCCGCTCACCGTCCGGGTGGAAGAAGAGAGCGGTGCTCTCCCCGCGGCAGGCGCCGTGCAGCTGCCAGTCCCACACCTCGGCGACAGGGGTGGGCAGGCGGCGGATGTCGGCCATTCGTCCTCCTCGGCTCGGTGCGAGCCGGAGGGGGCGGTCCGGTCGCAAGGGGGCCGGTGCCCGAGGCCTCCGTGGGTCAAACACACGGTGACCCTGCATTTTGTCGGTTCCGGCCTCCCCCCGCTGGGTGAGAGCGGGTGTTGCCGCCCCCCGGAGTCGATCAAGGTGGCTGCAGGCCGTGCCGAACACCGTCACGGGACACCCGTCGACGCCCGGTCCAGCCGGAGCGACGGAGGTCCCCGGGCGGGACGCACGTCCGAGCGACACCCGGCCGGGGGACCCGGGCGGCGGGACCCGGCCGAGAGACGTGCGGCCGGAGAGCGAGGAGCAGGCGTGATCGACGACAGGATGCGCGGACCCGGCCACGGCACGACGTGCGTGTGGGTCTACGACGAGCGCCGGCGGGTCCGGGACGACATCGCGGGCCGGCTGGTGGCACTGCCGTTCGTGGGCCGGGTGGAGGTCGTCGGCGACGCCACCGCCCTCATGGCCCGCCTGGCCACCCGTCAGCCCGACGTCCTGCTCATCGGCACCCAGCGCGCCATGGACTCCGGGCTCACCGTCGCCACCCAGGCGCTGCGCGCCCACCCGCGGCTGCCGGTCCTGGTCCTCGGCGCCCCCGACGACGGCGAGACCGTCCGGGCGGCGGTCGCGGCAGGCGCGCGCGGCTACCTGCGCTGGGACGCCACCGCGCTGGAGATGGGCCTGGGGCTGTCACGGGTCGGCCTGCGGGTCGACGGCCGGGGCCCGGCGCCGTCGGCCCCGACGCAGCCGGTGCCGCTGGCCTCGGTCGGCGCCTCGTCGGCACCGTCGTGGAACGGTGCCAGCCCGCTGACCGGTGCCGCGCCCACCACGGTGCGCTCGACGGTGCGGGAGCCCGCGCCGGTCAGCCTCTCGATGCGCGAGATGCAGGTGCTCACCGGCATGAGCCAGGGCAAGAGCAACGCCCAGATCGGCCGCGAGCTCTACCTCTCCGAGGACACCATCAAGACCCACGCACGCCGGCTGTTCCGCAAGCTCGGCGCCAAGGACCGCGCCGAGGCGGTCGCCACCGGTTTCCGCCGGGGGATGATGCAGTGACCCTGTCGGCCTACCGGCCGACACCGCCACCAGGTGTCGTCCCCGGTTGGCGCTGAGCCCCACCCGTCCCTCGTCGGGGGACCCTCCGGGCCCACTCCTCAGGACACGCGGCTCGGGTGCCGTGCCCGAGACACGTCGAGCGCCCTCTCCCACGTCGGGAGGGGGCGCTCAGCGGTCTCTCGATCCAGGAGTCCCGAGCTCAGTCGTCTCTCGCGTGTCTCCCGGCGCGGCCCTCGCCGCCGGGCTCCTCGCGCTCGGCCATCGCGGCGATCCCGTCGGCGTAGCCGCTGGCGTAGTCCCAGCTGACGTAGTCGTCGGGGTCGGGGTCGAACGGCGGCTCGTGCCGGCCGGTCTGCCCCTCCTCGAGCAGCTGGCGGAGGTTGGCCTGCATCAGCGCCCAGTCGACGTGGTGCTCCTCGTCGCAGTCCGGGCAGTCGACGACGATGCCCTTGATGCCGGTGGGCTCCAGCAGCGTCCGGAACACCTCCAGCTCGGCGAGGTCGTCCAGGACGCCGGCCCGCTCCTCCATGGTCAGCGGCGGCGGACCCGGCTGGTCGGCGGACCCGAAGTCGGGCCCGGAGGCGTCGTCCCAAGAACTCACGGGTGCCACGGTAGTGGCCGGACGGACATCACACAGAGCCCCGCGGGGCGCCGCCTACGATCGGACACGGCTCCCCGCGCGCCCAGGAGGGTGCCGGCCGATCCGGAGGGGTGGCGGCAACCGATGCAGCCCGATGAGTTCGTCCCCGAGCTGCCGGCGAAGTTCGCGCCGCTCGGCCTGACCTACGACGACGTCCTGCTCATCCCCGG
>DASQNB010000355.1:0-11745 GCA_035645175.1 Geodermatophilus sp. | reverse complement strand
CGGCGCCCAGCCGGCCGACCTGCTGCTGCAGGTGCTCGAGCGGGCCTGGGCGGACAGCCGCCCCGTGGCGGTCTAGGACACGAGGCCGGCCGCTGCGCGCAGCGCGCGCTCGGCGTCGGCGACCAGCTCCCGGACGACGTCCGCCGCCGGCCGCTCCCCGGTGACCAGCCCGACCGACTCCCCGGCGTAGAGCGGGGCGGCCGACAGGTCGCCGGTCCGGCGCGCCTCGACCACGCGGCGGGCGGCGTCGAGGTCGGCGGCGAGCTCGTCCTCGCGGCCGTGCCACTCGCGGCTGAAGTCGTTGACCACGGCCCGACCCGGCCACCGCTCGGGCCAGGCCAGCCCCTGCGCCACGTCGAAGGCGCGGGTGAGCACGGTGTCCTCGCCGGCGGCCGCGCAGACCCGGGCCCGGGCGGCGGGGGAGTTGAGCGCCTCCGGGCAGGCCAGCAGCGGCGTGCCGATCCACACCCCGGCCGCGCCTGCGACGAGCGCGGCGGCCACCCCCGCCCCGGTCGCGATCCCGCCGGCGGCGAGCACCGGGCGGTCGGCCAGGACCAGCACCTCCTGCAGCAGCGGCAGCGTGGCGCGGTGCCCGGTGTGCCCGCCGGCCTCGGTGCCCTGGGCGACCAGCAGGTCCACGCCGGCGGCCTGCGCGCGCCGGGCGTCGTCGGCGGTGTTCACCTGGGAGGCGACGGCGATGCCGGCCTCGTGCAGCCGCGCGACAGCGGGTGCCGGGTCACCGAAGGAGACGCCCACCAGCGTGGGCCGCGCGGCGATCGCCGCGTCGAGCAGCTCTGGGCGCTCCTCGAGCGCCCAGGCCATGAGCCCGATGCCGAAGGGCAGGCCATCGGCGGCCGGGATGGCGGCCTGCTCGGCGACGAACTCCGGTGTCGCGGCGTTGCCGACGCCGATCATCCCGAGGCCGCCGCCGAGGGACACCGCTCGTGCGAGTGCCCCGCCGGCCACACCGGCCATCGGGGCTCCGACGACCGGTGCGGTCAGGCCGAACGTGCGGGTCAGCGCGGTGCGGATCACACCACCATGGTGCCTGGTGCGCTCGCTCCCGGCGGGCACCCTGCAGGGCACCACCGGCCCCGCCCCGCGGCCCCCTCCTGGCGTGCCCTGAGCTTGCGAAGGGCTCGGGGAGGGGGTCCTTCAACTGAGCCTGCGAAGGGTGGGGAGGACGGGGTCCTTCTACTGGGTCGCGGGTCCGCCCTGCTCGGTGCCCTGCAGCCGGCCCAGGAACTCGTGGCAGCGCTTGGCGCGGGCAGAGTCCTGCTCCATGACCTCGCGGAAGAAGCTCGCGATGTCGTCCAGGCCGGCGTTCTCAGCGTCCCGCACGTACTGGCCGTAGTCGTGCCCGGCCTTCAGCGAGTGGTACTGGACGGAGATGAGGTCGTAGAAGACGTCTTCGAAGCCGGTCTCACCGGTGGCCATCGCGGTCCTCCTCGTCGAGGGACTGTGGGGTCCCGATGGTTCCCGGCCGACGAGGGATGAAACGGACCGCTCCGTCACCGGTCCGGGTCAGGGACGAGGGGCCTCGGAGAAGGCGCCGCCGGTCACGTCGCCGCCGCCGGCGTCATCGGCAGCGTCCCGGCCGGCGACCAGGTCGGCCTCGGCCAGCTCGTCCTCGCCGGTGGACACGGCGTCGTCCTCGGTGGAGGCGAGGTCCTCGCCCTGTCCGTAGGCGCCGGGGTCGGCCTGCAGCGTGCGGGGGTCGTTCAGCGGGTCGGGGACGTCGGGGTCGGTGACGGTCATGCGTCTCCGGTTGCCCGGCGGCGCGACGCGCCAACCCCTCGCCAAACGCGTAACCGACGTGTTACAGATGTCCCGTGGAGGCGCTCACGGCGCTCGCCGACCCGACCCGGCGCGAACTGCTCGCCCTGCTCGCGCGGGGTGAGCTGGCCGCCGGGGAGCTCGCCGGCCGGTTCCCGGTGAGCCGGCCGGCGATCAGCCGGCACCTGCGGGTGCTGCGCGAGGCCGGGCTGGTGCGCAGCCGGGTCGAGGGACGCCGGCGGCTCTACTCGCTCGACCCGCGCCCGCTGCGGGAGCTCGACGACTGGCTGGAGCCCTACCGCGACCTGTGGGCCCAGCGGTTGGACGCACTGGACACCGAGATGGCCCGCGGCCGGCGGGCCCGGGGGAGTGGAGGAGCGACATGACCCAGCAGGACGCGATCCAGGGCGTGTTGGCGCGCCGCGGCGTCGTCACGACCGAGGCCGACGGCCGCCAGCGGCTGGAGTTCCACCGCTCCTGGCCCGACCCGATCGACGACGTGTGGTCGGCGCTCACCGAGCCCGACCGGACGGTCCGCTGGATCGGCACCTACGACGGCGAGCGGGCCCCCGGCGGCACCGGCACCTTCACCATGACCCACGAGCAGGAGCCGGTCGGTGAGCCGATGCGGATCGCCGAGTGCGACCCGCCGCGGCGGCTGGTCCTCGAGTGGGTCGGCCAGGAGGACTGGGCCCTGGAGGTGGACCTCTGGTCGGAGGACGGGCGGACCGTCCTGCGCTTCCGCCAGGTGTTCGCCGCCGGCGCCGACGTCACCGACTTCGCGATGGGCTGGCACTGGTACCTGGACAAGTTCGACACCGAGGTCGGCGGGCGCCCGGCCCCCGGCGACTGGGACGACTTCCTGGCCGAGGCCGGACCCGCCTACGGCCGCTGAGCGCGACCGCCGAGCAGCGCCATCGCGACGGCACCGGTGAACCCGATGGCGACCATCGGCGTCTCGACCCGGTCGAAGCCCGAGGGGTGCAGCCGCATCCGGGTCCACCGCTCGCTGGGGTAGCCCACCGTCATCCCGGTACCCAGCCACGTCAGCACCCGGCGGGCGCGCTCGTCGGGACCCCGCAGCAGGCGGGCGATGGCCCAGGCCTGGGATGCGAGCAGGTACACCGGTGCGCTGTACGCGGTGCCGAACCACAGCGAGTCGCGGGCCACGTGATGGGGGCTGCCCGTCATGAACGGCACGTCGAAGTGCCGGCGCCGGCGGAGGGCGAGGACCTGACCCACCAGGCCCGCTGCGAGCTGGACGACGGAGACGGCGACCAGCGCCGACCTGTGCGCCATGCCGCCGCACCGTAGGGCAGCCCGCGTCGCCATGGGGGTGCGGAGTCGACGGGATCGCGTCTGACCAGGGCCGTCCGACCCGAGGACCAGACGTCCTAGACGTAACATCTCTCACGGTTACAGTGGCGTTCGCCGCTTGTACGCTCTTCGGATCCCGGCACCGCTGTCGGGCCGGGCGTCAGGTGGTCCGGACGACAGCTGAGCAGGACGAGCACCAGCGCCGGCGGCTCCCCGCCCGGTGTACCCAGAGGATGGAGACGCCGTTGACCTCCGTGGCCACCCCCGGTCTCGACAACGCCCCGACCACCCACTCCCGGCTGCTGGCCTGGGTGCGGGAGATGGCCGAGCTGACCACCCCGGACCGGGTCGTGTGGGTCGACGGCAGTGACGAGGAGTGGGAGCGGCTCACCCAGCAGCTGGTCGACGCCGGCACCTTCACCCGCCTGGCGAAGAAGCCCAACTCCTTCTGGTGCGCCTCCGACCCCAGCGACGTCGCCCGCGTCGAGGACCGCACCTTCATCTGCTCGGTCGACGAGGCCGACGCCGGTCCCACCAACAACTGGATGGACCCGGCCGAGATGAAGTCGGTCATGACCGAGCTGTACCGCGGCTGCATGCGCGGCCGGACGATGTACGTCATCCCGTTCTGCATGGGCCCGGTCGAGGCCGAGAACCCGATGTTCGGCGTCGAGCTGACCGACTCGGAGTACGTCGTCGTCTCGATGCGGGTCATGGCCCGCATCGGCAGCGCGATCCTCGAGGCCATGGGGTCCGACCGGCCGTTCGTGCCGGCGATGCACTCCCTCGGCGCCCCGCTGGACGAGGGCCAGGCCGACGTGCCGTGGCCCTGCAGCGACACCAAGTACATCGTGCACTTCCCCGAGGAGCGGGCCATCTGGTCCTACGGCTCGGGCTACGGCGGCAACGCCCTGCTCGGGAAGAAGTGCTACTCGCTGCGCATCGCCTCGGTGATGGCGCGCGACGAGGGCTGGCTGGCCGAGCACATGCTGATCCTCAAGCTGACCAGCCCGCAGCAGAAGACCTACTACGTCGCCGCGGCCTTCCCGTCGGCCTGCGGCAAGACCAACCTGGCGATGCTCGAGCCGACCATCCCCGGCTGGAAGGTCGAGACCCTCGGCGACGACATCGCCTGGATGCGCTTCGGCGAGGACGGCCGGCTCTACGCGCTCAACCCCGAGTACGGCCTCTTCGGCGTCGCCCCGGGCACCGGCTGGGACACCAACCCCAACGCGATGCGCACGATCGACAAGGGCAACTCGGTCTTCACCAACGTCGCCCTCACCGACGACGGCGACATCTGGTGGGAGGGGATGACCGACGAGCCGCCGGCGCACCTGACCAGCTGGAAGCACGAGGACTGGACGCCGGACAGCGACCAGCCCTCCAGCCACCCGAACAGCCGCTTCTGCACGCCGATCACCCAGTGCCCGATCCTGGCGCCGGAGTACGACGACCCGAAGGGCGTGCCGATCTCGGCGATCCTCTTCGGCGGCCGCCGCAAGACCACCATCCCGCTGGTCACCGAGGCGCGGGACTGGAACCACGGCGTCTTCATGGGCGCCACGCTCTCCTCGGAGACGACGGCCGCGGCCACCGGCGCCGTCGGCGTCGTCCGCCGCGACCCGTTCGCGATGCTGCCCTTCATCGGCTACAACGCCGGCGACTACGTCGGCCACTGGGTGGAGACCGGCAAGCAGCACGACGCCACCAAGCTGCCGAAGATCTTCTACGTGAACTGGTTCCGCCGCGACGAGGACGGCGGCTTCCTGTGGCCGGGCTTCGGTGAGAACAGCCGGGTCCTCAAGTGGGTCGTCGAGCGGCTCGAGGGCACCGCTGCGGCCGAGGAGACCGCGGTCGGGCACGTGCCGACGCCGGACTCGCTGGACATCTCCGGGCTGGACATGACCCGCGATCGGGTGGAGAAGGCCCTCGCCGTCGACAAGGACGAGTGGCGCGCCGAGATCCCGCAGATCCACGAGTGGTTCGAGAAGTTCGGCGACAAGCTCCCCAGCACCATGTGGGACGAGCTGGCCATCCTGGAGCACCGGCTCTCCTGAGCCGGCCGCGCCGGCACCCGAGCCGGCGCCGACAGGGCCCCGCACCGGTCAACGGCGACCGGCGCGGGGCTCTGTGCCGTCTGCAGGTGACGGTGTCGAGACGTGCCCGGTCGCCGTCGGGCCCCGGCTGCGACCGTCGGTTAGCGTGGGTCGTCGTACCGGAGACACCCCTCACCTGAGACGACAGGTCCCTTCCCCGTGCCCAATCCGTATCTGCACGTGCTCCGTACGCCGCACGCGCTGCCGATGGTCCTGGCCGCGTTCGTCGGCCGGTTGCCGCTGTCGATGGTCGGGCTCGGCTCGGTCCTGCTCATCGCCTCCGAGACCGGCAGCTACGGGCTGGGCGGGGCGGTCGCCGCGACCGGAGCGGTGACGACGGCGATCTCCGGTCCGCTGCTCGGGCGCTGGGCGGACACCCACGGCCAGCGACGCACGCTGCTGCCGGTGCTGGCCGTCTTCGTGGCCGCGGGCTGCGTCTTCCTGCCCGCGGTGAAGGAGGACTGGCCGCGCTGGATCCTGTTCGCCTCGGCCGGGCTGGCCGGCGCCTGCATCCCACCGGTCGCCTCGATGATCCGGGTGCGCTGGACCCACCTGCTGCGCGGCACGCACCGGCTGCCGACGGCGCTGGCGATGGAGTCGGTGGTCGACGAGTTCGTCTTCATCGTCGGCCCGGTGCTGGTCACCTTCCTGTCCACGACCGGGCACGCCACCTCCGGCGTGGTCACCGCCTTCGTCCTCGCCGTCGTCGGCAGCCTGCTGTTCGCCGCCCAGGGCCGCACCGAGCCACCGCCGCACGGGCACGCCGCCCGCAGCGGCCCCTCGGCGATCCGCACACCCGGTATCCGGGTGCTGTTCGTCGTCGGCGCCGCAGTGGGTGCGGTCCTCGGCAGCCTGGAGATCGCGCTGGTCGCCTACGCCGACGAGCGGGACGCGATGGCGCTGTCCGGCGTCCTCATCGCCGCCCTCGCGCTCGGCTCCATGGCGAGCGGCATCGGCTGGGGCAGCGTGCACTGGCGGCACCCGCTGCGGCACCGGCTGGCCGTCGCCCTCGGCGTGCTGACCGTGCTGAGCCTGCCGCTGGCATTCGTGCAGGGCATCTGGCTGATGGTCCCGTTCGTGGTGGTCGCCGGGCTGGCCGTCTCGCCGTCCCTGATCAGCTCGTTCACGCTGGCCGAGGTGCTGGTCCCGCGGTCGGCGACCACCGAGGCGTTCACCTGGATCGGCACCGCCCTCGGCCTCGGGGTGGCCCTGGGCTCCTCGGCCGCCGGCAAGCTGGTCGACACGGCCGGGGCCAGCACCGCCTTCCTGGTGGCGACGGTCGCCGCCGCGGTGGCCGCGGTGGTCGTCGCAGCCACCCAGCGGCTGCTGCACGTGCCCGCCGAGCACGCCGCCGAGCCCGCCATGGCCCGATGACGGAGCCCGTGGACACCCCGGCCGCCCCCCGCTCGATCGACGAGGTGCTCGAGGAGGCGCGCGGCCGGCTCGACCGCCTCGAGCCGGCCGAGGCCGCGGCGCGGGTGGCCGGGGGTGCCCTGCTGGTCGACACCCGCCCGATCGCCCAGCGGCAGGCCGACGGCGAGGTGCCCGGCGCGCTGGTCGTGGAGCGCAACGTGCTCGAGTGGCGCCTGGACCCAGCCAGCGACGCCCGGCTGCCCGAGGCCACCGGCTACGACGTCGAGGTCATCGTGCTCTGCAACGAGGGCTACGCCTCCAGCCTGGCCGCGGACTCGCTGCGCACGCTGGGCCTGCACCGCGCCACCGACGTCGTCGGCGGCTACCAGGCCTGGGCCGCGGCCGGACTGCCCACGACCCGGGACGGCGACTGACCCGCTCCCGCCCCGCCGCCGGCGGCGGCCGGCAGCTGCGCGTGCCGCCCGAACGCCTGGGGCGCTGGCTGGACGGCGTCGCCGCCCGGCACGGCACCTTCGACACCGTCGAGCCGGTCGACGGAGCCGTGCGGGTCGTCTGCGCGGACACCACCGAGGTCACCCTGCGGGCGCCGTTCGGCTGGCGGCCGGGGCCGGCGCTGCTGTCCTCGTTCAGCGCGGCCGTCCGGCTGCCGCACCGCGCCGCCGTCCTGCTGGTGCGCCGCGGGCGGTGGGCGGTCGGGGTGTTCGACGGCGCCGACCTGGTGGTCTCCAAGGTCGACGCGCGCCGGGTCCAAGGGCGGACAGCGGCCGGCGGCTGGTCGCAGCAGCGCTTCGCCCGGCGGCGGGCCAACCAGACCGACGCAGTCGTGGGAGCCGCTGTCGAGACCGCCGTCCGGGTGCTGCTGCCGCACGCCGGCGAGGTCGAGGCGCTGTTCACCGGCGGCGACCGCGGCCTGGTGGACGACGTCCTGGCCGACCCGCGGCTGCGGGCGCTCGCCGCGCTGCGCCGCGGGCCGGCGCTGGAGGTCGGCGACCCCACCAAGGCGGTGCTGCTGGCCACCCCCGAGCAGTTCCGCGCGGTCGAGGTGCACATCACCGAGCCCGGCGACCGGACGTGACGACCTCACGCTGAGGGCTGAGTGCAGACCCCCGGTGGGCGACCCTCGGCGCGAGGTGGTCACGCCGGCCCCTGGGGTGTGATCACCAAGCGGATGCCGGCGGCGGCCACCCTGATGAGCACCTCGTCGGGGCCGGGGGAGGGCTTCGGCACCTCCGTGACCGCGAACTCGCGGGTGCGCACGTCCAACCGTCCGGCCAGCATCGTCTGGGTCATATGACCCTTCCTCCCCGCCCGGGACCGCGCGTAACGTCCTCCGACCGTGTCCTCCGCACCGAGCGAGACGACCACCGCCCCCGATCCCGTCCTCGCCACCGAGCGCGCACACCTCGCGCACGCGGCCGACTGCCTGACCGCCATGCGCGCGGCCACCTCCGCCGTCGTCGACGCCGGCGTCGACGCCTGGGCCGCCGAGCGCCTGGGCGCCGCCCGCGCCGAGCGGCTGCGCGCGCTGGCCGCCGACCCCGGCGTCCCGCCCTTCTTCGGACGCACCGACACGGACACCGAGGCCTTCCACATCGGCCGTCGGCACGTGCGCGACGCCGACGGGACGCCGGTCGTCATCGACTGGCGGGCGCCGATGAGCCGGCCGTTCTACCGGGCCAGCGCCGCCGACCCGCAGGGGCTGGTGCGCCGCCGGCGCTTCGGGTTCTCCGGCGGAGAGCTGACCAGCTACGAGGACGAGCTGCTCGGTGCCACATCATCCCCCGCCCGCCCCCGGGGCGACGGCCGGCTGCTGCGAGAGGAGATCGAGCGCCCGCGCTCGGGCCCTATGCGCGACATCGTGGCCACCATCCAGCCCGAGCAGGACGCGATCGTGCGCGCGCCGCTGGCCGAGTCCATCTGCGTGCAGGGCGCCCCGGGCACCGGCAAGACCGCCGTCGGCCTGCACCGGGCGGCCTACCTGCTCTACACGCACGGCGGCCAGCTGGCCCGCACCGGCGTGCTCGTCGTCGGGCCGAACCGCGCGTTCCTCCGCTACATCGAGCAGGTGCTGCCCACCCTCGGCGAGGTCGACGTCGACCAGACCACCGTCGCCGGGCTCACCGCCCGGGTGCCGGTGCGCGGCACCGACGCCCCGCAGGTGGCCGTCCTCAAGGGCGACGCCCGCATGGCCGAGGTGCTGCACCGCGCGCTGTGGGGCTCGATCGCCAAGCCGGCGGACGACGTCCAGGTGCCGCTGGCCGGGCGCCGCCGCCGCGTGCCGGTCGAGCGGCTCAAGCGCCACGTCGACGACCTGCGCCGCCGCGGCCGGGCCGGTGAGGACCAGCAGGTGCTGCACCACGCCGCCGGCCGGGAGCGCCTGGCCATGCTCCTGGCCGAGGACGCCCGCCGGCAGGCCGAGGCCGCCGGCGGCAGCCCCACCGACGCCGAGACCCGCCGGGCGGCCCGCAGCCCCGAGGTGCGCGCGTTCTGCGACGCGGTCTGGCCCGCGTGGGACGCCGCGGAGCTGGTGCACGCCCTGCTCACCGATCCCGCCGTCCTGGCGCGGGCGGCCCGCGGCGTGCTGGACGACGGCGAGCAGGCCCTGCTGCTGCGCCCGGCCGGCCCGCTGCGCACCGCCCCGTGGACCGAGGCCGACGCGGTGCTGGTCGACGAGGTCGCCGGGCTGCTGGAGCGCACCACCGGCTACGGGCACGTGGTCGTCGACGAGGCGCAGGACCTCTCGCCGATGCAGTGCCGCGCCATCGCCCGCCGGCTGGCCGCGGGGTCGCTCACCGTGCTCGGCGATCTCGCCCAGGCCACCAGCCCCTGGTCGGCGGCCGACTGGGGCCGCACGCTGGCGGGCCTGGGCCGCCCGGAGACCGCCGTCCGGCCGCTCACCCGCGGCTACCGCGTGCCCGGAGAGGTGCTCGAGTACGCCAACCGGCTGCTGCCCGCGATCGCGCCGGGGCTGCCGGCCGCCACGGCGGTGCGCCGCGGTCCCGGGTCGCTGCGCATCCGGCCCGACGGGCCGCTGCCCGACGTGGTCCGCGAGCTCGCCGGCACGCCGGGCTCGATCGGTGTCGTCTGCGCCGACGCTGCCGTGCCGGAGGTGGCCGGGGCGCTGGTCGCGGCCGGGCTGCCCGCGGCGGTGCTCGGCGAGGACGGCGACGCTGGACACCTGGCCGTCGTCCCGGCCACCCTGGCCAAGGGGCTGGAGTTCGACGCGGTCGTCGTCGTCGACCCCGCCGCCATCGTCGCCGCCGAGCCGCGCGGGCTGCACCGGCTCTACGTCGTCCTCACCCGGGCGGTGAGCACGCTGGTGGTGCTGCACGCCGGCGACCTGCCGGAGCTGCTCGCGGCGTGACGCGTGTGTCGCCCGCGCTCCGGGCGGCCGGGCAGGCGGCGCGGGTGGTTGTGGACGACGCCGATAACTGTTCCAGTGAGGCACTTCACGGAAGGGGGCCCATGGACCTGCGCACGGACGCACGGGCCAGGACGCTGCTCAAGCTCGCCGCCACGGTCGTGGTGGCCGGAGCGCTCGTCGCGGGACTCCTCTTCCCCTGGATCGGCGGGCCCGCGATGGCCGCCCAGCAGTCGACCGGCCTGCTCGGCGACCTCCCCACCGAGCTCACCTTCGACGCCCCACCGGCCAACACGGTGCTCAAGGCGGCCAACGGCGAGGTGATCACCTCCTTCTACGAGGAGAACCGCGCCCCAGTACCCGGCGACCGCATCGCCGAGGTCATGAAGCAGGCGATGGTCGCCATCGAGGACGCCCGGTTCCACGAGCACCACGGCCTCGACGTCCAGGGCACTGCGCGGGCGCTGGTCACCAACATCGCCGCCGGCGGCGTGCAGGAGGGCGGCTCGACGCTCACCCAGCAGCTGGTCAAGCAGACGCTGCTGCAGACGGCGGACACCCCCGAGGAGCGCAGCGCGGCCACCGAGCAGACGCTGGGCCGCAAGCTGCGCGAGGCCCGGCTGGCGCTGGCCCTGGAGGACACCTACTCCAAGGACGAGCTGCTCGCCCGCTACCTCAACATCGTCTACTTCGGGCAGAACGCCTACGGCGTCCAGCCGGCTGCACAGGCCTTCTTCGGCGTGGACGCCGCCGACCTCACCCTGCCCCAGGCCGCCCTGCTGGCCGGCCTCGCGCAGAGCCCGACCGACGACGACCCGTTCACCGACCCGGAGGCGGCCACCGGCCGGCGCAACGAGGTCCTCGCCCGGATGGCCGAGCAGGGCTACGTCGACCAGGCGCAGGCCGCCGCCGCGCAGGCCGCCCCGCTGGGCCTGGACCCCGCGCCGGCCCCCCGCCGCGGCTGCGCCGAGGCCACCGTGGGCGCCTTCGTCTGCGACTTCGTGCAGCGCCACCTGATCCAGGACCTGGGGCTGACCCAGGAGCAGCTGGACAACGAGGGCTACGTCATCCAGACCACGCTGGACGCCGACCTGCAGCGGGCCGGGGACGCCGCGGTGCTGGAGACGCTGGCCATGGGCAACTCGCTGGCCGGCATGTTCACCGCCGTCGAGCCGGGCACCGGCCACCTGCTGGCGATGAGCGTCAACCGGGTCTTCGGCTACGACCAGGACGACCCGGCCCAGGAGTCGTTCAACCTCAACCTCGCCGCCAGCAAGGGCTCGGGCTCGACCTACAAGGTGTTCACCGCCGCGGCCGCGCTGGCCAAGGGCTACTCCCGGCACTACACGCTGACGACGTCTGACCCCTACGTCTCCCGCGTCTACAAGGACGGCACCGGGCCCTACGACGTCGAGAACGCCGGCACCTACCGCTCGACGCTGGACCTCACCACCGCGCTCTACCAGTCGTCCAACACCTACTTCCTCGCCCTCGAGGACGCCCTCGGCAGCGTCGAGGAGCCGGTGCGGATGGCCGAGCGGATGGGGCTGTTCCAGTTCAGCGACCCGGCGCTGCCGCAGCAGATCATCGACGAGAACCGGGGGTCGTTCACCTTCGGCGCCGAGGCCACCAGCCCGCTGGCCCTGGCCAGTGCCTACTCGACGCTGGCGGCCAGCGGCACCCAGTGCGACGTCGTCCCGGTGACCGCGGTGCTCGACCAGCACGGCGAGCCGGCGCTCGGCGCGGACGGCGAGCCGCTGGCGATCGGCGACCGCTGCACGCCCGAGGCGGTCGCCCCGGGCGTGGCCAACACGCTCA
>DASQNB010000354.1:0-5993 GCA_035645175.1 Geodermatophilus sp. | reverse complement strand
CAACCTGGTCAAGGCCGGCTTCGACGTCATCGGCTACAACCGGAGCCCCGACCCGATCCAACGGCTCGTCGAGCAGGGCGGGCGCGGAGCCGGCAGCCTCGGCGAGGCGGTGCGGGACGCCGACGTCGTCGTCACCATGGTCCCCGACTCACCGGACGTCGAGGCGGTCACCGTCGGCGAGGAGGGGTTCTACGGGCTCGTCGAGCCCGGGACCCTGCACGTCGACATGAGCTCCATCCGCCCCGACGTGGCGAGGAAGGTGGCCGAGGCGGGCGAGGAGCGGGGCGTGCGCGTCCTCGACGCCCCGGTGAGCGGAGGAGAGCGGGGCGCGATCGACGCCACCCTCTCCATCATGGTCGGCGGGAGTCCGGAGGACTTCGCCGACGGCCGGCCCGTCCTGGACGCGGTCGGCAAGACGGTGGTGCACGTCGGCCCGGCAGGCTCCGGCCAGACGGTCAAGGCGGCCAACCAGCTCATCGTCGCCGGCACCATCGAGCTCGTCGCCGAGGCCATCGTCTTCCTCGAGGCCCACGGCGTGGACACCGAGGCAGCGGTCGAGGTCCTCGCCGGGGGTCTGGCCGGTAACGCGATCCTCGATCGCAAGGCGGCGGCGATGCTCCGCCGCGACTTCACGCCCGGCTTCCGCATCGAGCTCCACCACAAGGACCTGGGCATCGTCACCTCCGCCGCCCGCGAGGCCGGGGTCGTCATCCCGCTCGGGGCGGTCGTGGCCCAGCTCGTCGCCAGCCTCGAGGCCCAGGGCGACGGCGGCCTCGACCACTCGGCGCTGCTCAAGCTCGTCGAGCAGCTCTCCGGCCGGCACTGACCACCTCCCCCTGACACCCCCGAGAGACGCGGGCCCGGTACGCGGGCCCGGAGACAGGAGACCCATGCCTCGCATGAGGGCCATCCAGGCCGCGGTGCAGATCCTCGAGCGTGAGGGCGTGACGCACGCCTTCGGTGTGCCCGGGGCGGCGATCAACCCGCTCTACGCCGCGCTCCACGAGAACGGCACGATCTCCCACGTGCTCGCCCGGCACGTCGAGGGAGCCTCGCACATGGCGGAGGGCTACACCCGGGCCCGCGCAGGCAACATCGGCGTCTGCATCGGCACCTCGGGACCGGCCGGCACGGACATGATCACCGGGCTGTACTCGGCGTCGGGCGACTCCATCCCGATCCTCTGCATCACCGGCCAGGCGCCCACCGCACGGCTGCACAAGGAGGACTTCCAGGCCGTCGACATCGCCGCGATCGCCACCCCGGTCACCAAGATGGCGATGACGGTGCTGGAGCCGGCCCAGGTGCCCCGCGCCTTCCAGCAGGCCTTCCACCTGATGCGCTCCGGCCGACCCGGCCCGGTGCTGATCGACCTGCCCTTCGACGTGCAGATGGCCGAGATCGAGTTCGACGTCGACACCTACGAGCCGCTCCCGGTCTACAAGCCGCGGGCCACCCGCGCCCAGATCGAGAAGGCCCTCGACGTGCTGGCCGCGGGTGAGCGGCCGGTGATCGTCGCCGGCGGGGGGATCATCAACGCCGACGCCGCCGACCTGCTGGTCGAGTTCGCCGAGCTGGTCGACGTCCCGGTCATCCCGACACTGATGGGCTGGGGCGCCATCCCCGACGACCACCGGCTGATGGCCGGCATGGCCGGGCTGCAGACGTCACAGCGCTACGGCAACGAGAACCTGCTGGCCTCCGACGTCGTGCTGGGTATCGGGAACCGGTGGGCCAACCGGCACACCGGCGGGTTGGAGACCTACACCCACGGGCGCACCTTCGTCCACGTCGACATCGAGCCCACCCAGATCGGGCGGGTGTTCACCCCCGACCTGGGCATCGCCTCGGACGCCGGCGCGGCGCTGGAGCTCTTCGTCGAGGTCGCCCGGGAGCGTCGGGAGGCCGGGCAGCTGCCCGATCGCGGGAGCTGGGTCGCGGAGTGCGCCGAGCGCAAGCGGACCCTGCTGCGCCGCACGCACTTCGACGACGTGCCGATCAAGCCGCAGCGGGTGTACGAGGAGATGAACCGGGCGTTCGGGAAGGAGGCCCGGTACGTCAGCACCATCGGCCTCTCCCAGATCGCCGGCGGCCAGTTCCTGCACGTCTACCGCCCACGGCACTGGATCAACGCCGGACAGGCCGGCCCGCTCGGGTGGACCGTGCCCGCAGCCCTCGGCGTGTGCGTGGCCGACCCGGAGGCCACGGTGGTGGCGTTGTCCGGCGACTACGACCTGCAGTTCCTCATCGAGGAGCTGGCGGTCGGGGCGCAGTTCAAGCTGCCCTACATCCAGGTGCTGGTGAACAACTCCTACCTGGGGCTCATCCGGCAGGCACAGCGGGCCTTCGACATGGACTACGCCGTGCAACTGGCCTTCGACAACGTCAACTCCCCCGAGGTCGGCGGCTACGGCGTCGACCACGTCAAGGTCGCCGAGGGCCTGGGCTGCAAGGCCCTGCGGGTGCACGAACCCGACCAGATCGGCCCGGCCCTGGAGGAGGCGAAGAAGCTGCTGGTCGAGCACCGCGTGCCCGTGGTCGTGGAGGTCATCCTCGAGCGGGTCACCAACATCTCCATGGGCACCGAGCTGGACAACGTCGTGGAGTTCGAGGAGCTGGCCAGCAGGGGCGAGGATGCGCCCACCGCCATCTCCGTGCTGGACCTCGACGAGATGCAGCTGCTCGACTGAAGAAGCGCCGCCCTCCTCCCCACGCCTCGGAGAAGGACCCCGTCCGCCTCACCGTTGGAGGACCCCGTCCTCCCCACCCCTCGCAAGCTCGCGGCGAGCCTCGGGACGGGGCCGGGCCCTGGACGGGGCCGCGGCGGGACCTGCAGGGGCCGCCCGTTGCCGCCGTCGACCCGACCCAGGAGGTCTCATGCGCGTCGTCATCGCGCCGGACAAGTTCAGGGGTTCCCTGTCCGCGCCGGAGGTCGCCGCCCACCTGGCCGCCGGGCTGATCCGGGCCGCCCCCGCCACGGAGGTCGTCCAGGTGCCGGTGGCCGACGGCGGCGACGGCACGCTCGACGCCGCGCTCTCCGCCGGGTACCGGCGGGTGCCGGTGCGTGCCGAGGGGCCGATCGGCGACCCGGTGGAGACCGCCTATGCCGAGCGCAACGGTGTCGCCGTGGTCGAGATGGCCGACGTGTCGGGCCTGCGCCTGCTGCCCGACGGGCGGGCGATGGCGCGAACCGCGTCGAGCTACGGCACGGGCGAGGTCGTCCGTGCCGCGCTCGACGCGGGATGCCGGCGCATCGTGCTCGGCGTCGGGGGCAGCGCGTCCACGGACGGCGGCGCGGGACTCGTGCAAGCGCTGGGCGCACGCCTGCTGGACGCCGGGGGCCGCGAGGTCGGACGCGGGGGTGCCGCCTTGGCAGCCGTCGAGTCACTGGACCTCGCGGGCCTCCACCCGGCCCTGGGGGAAGCCGAGGTGGTCGTCGCCTCGGACGTGGACAACCCGCTGCTCGGGCCACGCGGCGCCGCAGCCGTCTACGGACCCCAGAAGCGGGCCTCCCCCGCCGACGTCGCCGAGCTCGACGCCGCGCTGTCACAGTGGGCCCAGGCGGTGCGGTCCGTGACCGGTGACGACGTGGCCGACCGCCCGGGTGCCGGCGCGGCCGGTGGCGTGGGGTTCGCCGCGCTGGCCGTTCTCGGTGCGACGCTGCGACCGGGGATCGACCTCGTCCTCGACCTCGTCGGCTTCCGCGCTGCGCTGCCCGGTGTGGGCCTGGTGGTCACCGGCGAGGGCTCGCTGGACGAGCAGACCCTGCACGGCAAGGCACCCGCCGGTGTGGCCGCAGCCGCCCGCGCGGCGGACGTGCCGGTCGTCGCCGTCGCGGGCCGCTCGCTGCTGGACCTCACGGACCTGGCACCCACCGGGATCCGCGCCGCGTACGCGCTGACCGACATCGAGCCCGACCCCGCCCGCTGCATGAGCGAGGCGGGCCCTCTCCTGGAGCGGCTGGCCATGCGAGTCGCCGCCGACTGGGTGACCGACGACGACGAGGAGCGAGCACATGACAGCAGCAGCCGCGCCTGAGGGGGGCGTCACCGTCCCGCTCTTCCTCAACGGCGAGGGCATGCGAGGAGGCCGCGTGCATCCCAGCATCGCCCACCACACGTACCTCGGTGAGGCCAGAACAGCTCCCCGCTACCGCTTCTACGTCTACGACGGGCGCTTCCCAGCCCTGTGGCCAGTCGCCGGGAGTGGGGTCTCCGTTCCCGGGGAGCTGTACGCGCTCCCCCTGGAGGCCGTCCGCGACGAGTTCATGCCGGTGGAGCCGCCCGAACTCGAGCTCGCCGTGATCGAGCTCGCCGACGGGTCGGCGAGCCTCGCCGTCGTGCTGCGTCCCGAGGTGCACGCCCGAGGACAGGGCCTCGCCGACATCTCCCACCACGGCGGCTGGCGCGCCTTCCAGGCGCGCGGAGGGACGCGATGACGGCCCCAGGGAGGCACACTACCTGCCACGTACGGGAGCAGAGCGAGGTGGCAGGTGGTGACCACGTTCCGACCGCCGACCATGCAGGAGGCAGTCCTCCGGGAGCTGCGGCGTCAGATCAACGACGGGGAGCTGCGTCCAGGGACCGTGATCCGGGTCGACGCAGTCGCCGGAGCCATGGGGGTCAGCCGGATCCCGGTTCGCGAGGCACTCATGATCCTCGAGGGAGAGGGGCTGGTGACACACCGCCCGCACGTGGGCTTCGCCGTCCCCAGCCTCACCGCCGAGGAGATCGAGGAGATCTACTACCTCCGCGCGCTGCTCGAGGACGAGGCCCTGCGGCGGGCGCTGGAGCACTCCACGGACACCGACCGCGTCGCGGCTCGAGAGGCCTGCGCAGCGGCCGAGGAGGCCCTCACCCACGGGCAGGTCAACGCCTTCATGGAGAACGGTCGACGTCTCCACGAGGCCGTCCTCGCACCCTGCCGCATGCCGCGACTGCTCCGTCTGCTCGAAGGCCTGTGGGACGCCACCGAGACCTATCGAGCCGCGAACAAGCTGGACAGGTACGGGCAGGAGACCCTGCAGACCGAGCACCAGGTCATGCTCGATGCCTTCCTCGCGGGTGACGAGCAGCGACTGATCCGAACGGCACAGCTGCACCGACAGCACCTGCTCGCCGGTGCCCTGCTCGGAACCTGACCTGCAACAGGAGCCAGTACTGGTCAGGCTCCGCCCGCGGCTGGCAGGGCCTCCCAGCGGCTGCTGACCGCGGTGTCCCGTCCCCCCGCGGCACCGCGGTCCCAGGGAGTCGTCCGGCTGAACCGTCCGTGTTGCCGGACGCCGGCAAGGTCGGCTCCCGGAGTTCACCGGCGACTGCCCTGGCTCGGCAGACGAGGGGCCGGGCATGGTCGGGGCAGGGTGGTCGGTTCACGGGCGGAGCCGGCGCCCTCGTGACGACGAGAGGGGGACGACGGATGACCGCGCGCCCGCTCCTGTCGGTCACCGGCGTCCCGGTGACCGACCCCAGGCGGACCGAGGCCGGCAGCACGGTCGCTGGCGAAGGAGTCCTCATGCTCACCGAACACGAGCACCAGGGGCCGACGTCCGCCCCCGGCCACCCCCGGCAGGTGGCCGTGGTGGGAGCCGGGACGGTCGGCCTGGCCACCGCCTGGTTCCAGCAGGAGGCCGGCGTGCAGGTCACGCGGCCGCTGCTGAGCGCCGCCGCCTCCCGGCGAGTGTTCGTCGCCGGCGGCCACGGCATGTGGGATGTGGCGCTCGGCCCGGCCACCGGGCAACTGCTGGCCCAGTCCGTCCTCGAGGGCGAGGCCCCGCGGAGCTAGGGCCCGTCGACCCGCTGCGCTGAGCGCCCGCCCCCCTACGCCCGCCCGAAGGAGCTCCTCCGTGCCGCACGACCCCGGCCGTGATCCGGCCCCCGACCGTGTCCGGCTGCTGTCGGTCACCGCACTCCCGTCCGCCCGGCCGGACCACGCCGTCGTCGAGGTGGCGGGCGAGGTCGACACGTACACGGCTCCGCTGCTGGACGCGTGCCTGA
>DASQNB010000353.1:0-3124 GCA_035645175.1 Geodermatophilus sp. | reverse complement strand
GACACCCTCACCGCCGCAAGCACCCTCACCCTTGCGCTGATCTGGGCTGGCGAGACGGACTCGGCGCGCACCCTCGGCGAGGACACCCTGCAGCGCTGCCGCCGGGCGTATCCCCCGGACCACCTGATAACCCTGTGGGCGGCGGCCTCCACGACCGCCGCCCTGGCCGCGCTGGACGAGCTGGGGCCGGCCCGCGCCCTGGGCGAGGACACGCTGCAGCGTGGCCGCCGGGTGTTCGGCCCGGATCACCTGGTCGTCCTGCGGGCGGCGAGCGCGCTGACCCACGCCCTGGTACAGCTCGGCGAGGTGGAGTCGGCCCGCGCCCTCGGCGAGGACACCCTGAAGCGCTGCCGCCGGGTGCTCGCCCCCGACCACCCGATCGCGCAGTACCTGGTGCAGGCCGTCAGCATCGACCAGCCCCTTGGTGACGACGCCGCTGCCGACCGCCCGGATCCTCAGCCGTGAACCGGACCTGCGGACGCGCGCCGAGGCTCAGTCGGTGAACAGCTCCCGGGAGACCACGCCGGTGTCGGGGTTGTCGGTGAACAGCCCGTCGATGCCCGTCTCCCAGAACACCAGCTGCTCCTCGATCGCCCGGCCGTAGTCGCCGGGCTCCTCGCCGGGGTCGCGCAGCTCGGCCGGGAGGAACTCGTTCTCGTTGCGGAAGGTGTACGGGTGCACGAGCAGGTCCGCGGCGTGCGCGTCGGCCACGAAGGACGTCGGCTCGCCGAGGGTGCCGTCGGCCTCCCGCGGGATGATCTGGGCCTTCTCCGGGCCCACCCCGTCGGCGTACTCCCCGATCCCCGCCAGCCCCTCGGCCGTGGACAGGTCGGCGTAGGTGCGCGGGTCACCGGCGGCCACCAGGTCGGCCGGTGCGCCGGTCGCCGACAGCAGCTGCACCAGCGGGACGTCGACGACCCCGTCGAGCTCGCGCAGGTTGGCCGTCTCGAACGACTGCAGGAACACCGGGTCGCCCTCGTCGTCGAGCCCGGCCTCGTCGAGGTCGGTGACCAGCGGCTCCTCGAGCGAGAGCTCGATGGAGTCGAAGTAGGTGGGGTGCTTGGTCTCGATGTAGACGCCGACCTCGCGGCGCAGCTCCCGGGACAGTTCCTCGCGCAGCTCGAGCACCTCGTCGAGGGTGGGCACCTGGTAGAGGCCGTCGTAGAGGGTGTTCTCCTCACGGACGTCGGGCAGCCGCTCCACCGCGCGCAGCGTGCGCAGCTCGGCCAGCGTGAAGTCCTCGGTGAACCAGCCGGTCAGCTCGGTGCCGTCGATCACCTTGGTGGTGCGCCGGTCGGCGAACTCGGGTCGGTCGGCGACGTCCGTCGTCCCGGAGATCTCGTTCTCGTGGCGGGTGACCAGCACGCCGTCGGAGGTGCTGACGACGTCGGGCTCGATGTAGTCAGCACCCATGCGGGCGGCCAGCTCGTAGGAGGCCAGGGTGTGCTCGGGCCGGTAGCCCGAGGCGCCGCGGTGCCCGATGACGAGCAGCTCGTCGACGCCGTCCCCGGTCTCCTGCTCCGGCGGCGCGGCGGTGGCCGGCCCGGTCAGCAGCAGCGGGACGGCGAGGACGGACGCGGTGAGCAGCGCGGTCCGGCGGTGCGCACGTGACATGGGTTCTCTCCCCCGGGCTGGGACGGCGACCCTCGCCGTCGGCCCGGACGATCCCAGCCCGGCGACGTGGCCGCGACGTGAGCGCTTCCGCGAACACGAGGTGAACCCCGGCCCGGCGTCCCGGGGAGCCCGGCTCAGCCCTGCCAGACCTCGGTGACCTGGGCGGCCACGCCGGCCGCCTGCGCCCGGCCCGCGCGTGCGGAGCCCGCGCGGGCGGCGGGGTCGAGCACGTTGCGGCCGATCGCGCGGCGCGCGGCCTCGTCCGGGGAGACGACGGCGACCCGCGCCACCATCCCGGTGACCTGCGCGTCGACGCTGGCAAGCGGACCGACACCGCGCGGGATGGGCGCGAGGACGACGACCCGGTCGTACCCCTCGGCGAGGTCGGCGTTGGCCGCGGAGCGCATGCCGCCGTCGACGTAGCGGCGGCCGTCGATGGTCACCGGCGGGTACACGCCGGGGACGGCACAGCTGGCCGCGACCGCCTGCAGCAGCGGGACGCCGGAGGTGCGGTCGAGCACGCGGAACTCCCCGCTCTGCGCGTCGACGGCCGTGACGCGCAGGTCGCGGTCGGGCCACTCGCGGCCGGCGAGGCGGGAGCCGATGACGTCGAGCCGCTCCTGCTCGGTCGGGGTCAGCCCGGCCTGCTCGGCGGCGATCGCCAGCGCCCCGACCCGCCGGCGGAACCCGACGTCGTCCCCGCGGCTGCGCAGCACCGCCCAGGCGTAGCGGGCCAGCGCGGCGCGGGTCATCCGGGCCGCCTGCTCGCCGGTGGGCGGCTCGAGCTGGCGGGCGAACAGCGTCTCGAGGTCGGCGCCGCTGGTGAGCTGCGCGCCGACCACCGAGCCGGCCGAGGTACCGACCACGAGATCGGCGCCGGTGAGGTCGACACCGGCCTCGGCCAGGCCGGCGAGCACGCCGACCTCCCACGCGATGCCGGTGATGCCGCCGCCGCCGAGGACGAGGGCCGTGCGCTGGCCGTTCATGCCGCCATCCTCACCCACCGTCCGACCTCGACACGGGTAGTGACGTGCGCCACGCTGTGGGCCTCCGAGAGGGGAGGACCCGCATGACCGCCACGCAGGACGCACCGACGCCGACCGCGCACAGCTGGCCGCCGGGCCTGCCGCGGTCCCTGGACTACCCCGCGGTCCCGGTCGGCTCGATCCTGCGGGCCGCGGTGCGCCGCTGGGGCGACCGGACGGCGTTCGTCGACCACGACGTCCCGCTGACCTACACCGAGCTCGGCACCCGCGCGCACGCCGTCGCCAACTGGCTCGGCGACGCCGGCGTCGGGCGCGGCGACGTCGTGGCGGTGCACATCCCGAACTGCCGCCAATACCCGGCGGTCTACTACGGGGTGCTGCTGGCCGGGGCGACCTTCTCCCCCACCAACCCGCTGCTCCCGGCCGCCGACCTCGCCGCGCAGCTCACCGACGCCGGCGCCCGCGTGCTGGTCACCTGGGACCAGGTGCTGCCGTTCGTGCGGCCGGCCCTGGCGGCCACGCCC
>DASQNB010000352.1:0-10163 GCA_035645175.1 Geodermatophilus sp. | reverse complement strand
AGCTCACCGCCGACGACGTCGAACTCGACGAGCGCTACCACGCCGGGGTCTACGGCATCCCCGACGGGGCGACGATCGCCGCCATGGAGCTGGCCGCCCGCACCGAGGGCATGGTCACCGACCCGGTGTACGAGGGGAAGTCGATGGCCGCGACCATCGACCTGGTCGGCCGCGGGGAGATCGACCCGTCGTCCACCGTGCTCTACGCGCACCTCGGCGGGCAGCCCGCGCTCAACGGCTACAGCGCGCTGTTCTCCTGAGCGCCGAGCAGCTCGCCGGGCGAGCCGTCGAGGGAGTCGAGCGCGTCGCGGATGCGGCGCTCCTCGAACGAGAAGTGCGACTCCGTGATCGCGGCGAGGCCGTCCAGCTCCCCGGCCGGCGACGGGTCGCCGGACGCGGCGATCTCCTCGACCCGCGCCACGATCCGGGCGATGAACACGTGGTCCTCGGCCATCTTGTCGAGGAGGGGCGCCAGCTCGGGGAAGCGCGCGGCGAGCGCGGGGAAGGCGCCGGCCTCCTCCCCGGTGTGGTGCCGGGTGAGGGCTTCGCAGAACGCCAGGCAGTGGACGGCCAGCGGCCGGCCGGGGGTGCGGACGCCGGCCTGCAGGCGGCGCAGGTCGGCGCGCAGGGAGTCGTGGATGCGGACGAGCTCGTCGCCGAGCGCGGTCAGCCGGGCGGGACGGGAGGAGGGGGGCAAGCGGGACCTCGAGGGTCGGGCGCCTCCATGCCTGACGCTGTCCGCCACCGGCACGCGACGCTGTGCCGTGTCTACCGGGCCGGGCGGTCGGCCGGCAAGGCTCAGAGCGGGACGGCGAGCTCGCGGCTCTCCAGGGCCGCGCGCAGGTCCGCCCGCCATGGCGCGAGCCCCGTCCCGGCCAGGACGACGTCCCGGACGAAGGCGTGCCACACCGGTGCCCGCCGCACCATGCTGTGCCCACCGGCGATCGTGAAGCGGGCGATGCGGGCCCCGGCCCGCTGCGCCCGGACGGCGAAGTCGGCCGACAGCGCGGCCGGCACCCAGCGGTCGCCGCGGCCGTGCAGCACCGCCACCGTCTGCCCCCGCAGGTGCCCGACCGGCTCGCCCGGAGGCGTCCACGGCGCCAGCGCGCAGACCGCGTGGACCGACGGGTCGTCCCCGGCCCGCAGCACGGCCCGGCCGCCCATCGAGTGGCCGACCAGCACCACCGGCACGTCGTCCCCGTGGCGTGCCCGCAGCTCGTCGAGCGCCCACCGGACGTCGGCGTGGGCGTCGGCGGCCACGCCGTTCCAGCCGGCCACGCGGTAGCGCAGCAGGTACGTGCCCACCCCGCGATCGGCGGCCGAGGCGCGCACGAACTGCTCGATGGTGCGCATCCGCTGCAGCGACAGCGCCCGCTCCTTGGGCGGCTCGACGCTGGCCACGGTGCCGCCGTGGCAGAAGACGGCGAGCGCCCGGGTCGTACCCCTGGCCGGCTCGTGCTCGAGGGCCGGCCGGGGGCCGCCGGTGGTCACCGGCGCCGGCGCCCGCCGCGGAGCGTCGTGCGGGCGCGGTCGCCGAGGTCGCCGGCCTTGTACAGCGCGCGGGTCACCGGGGTGGACCCGGTGCGCCGCTCGAGCACCTGCCCGGCCCGGCGCAGCAGGCCGGTGGCGAGGGGGACGACGACGGTGAGCAGCAGCCAGGTGCGCAGCCGGCTGGTCAGGAAGAGCCACATGATCGCCATCCTGCCCGTATCCGGCGCGGGCAACCGTCGGCGAGCCGGAGCAGTTCCTCATCCCTCTCCCATCCGTCCCCGGCCTGGTGCTGGGCCTGGCGTTGGTCGTCAGCGTTGTCGGGCTCACCCGGGCGGCTCCCACGCCGGCCCGCCGGCGGCTGCTGCTCGGCTTCGGCCTGCTGCTGGGGTCGGCGCTCGGCGGCGAGGTGGTGCAGGGCCTGCTGGTCACCGAGGGGCTGGTGGGCTGGCCGTTCGTCGTCACCCACCACCTCGAGGAGCTCGGCGAGACCCTCGGCGCGATCGCGCTGCTGGGCGGGGCGGTGCGCATGCTCGACGTGGTGCGGGAGCCGGCCGGCGTCCGCGTCCGGCTGCGGACCGCCGCTGCCCTGCCGTCCTCAGTCCGGGTCGGGCGCCAGACGGACGACCAGCTTCCCGGTGTTGCCGCCACGTAGCAGCGCGAGGAAGGCCGGCACCGCCTGCTCGATGCCCTCGTGGACGGTCTCCCGGACGACGAGGTCCCCCGAGCGCAGCCAGCCGGTCACCGTCTCGGTGAACTCCGGCCGCAGGTCGGCGTGGTCACTGACGAGGAAGCCGCGCAGGGTCAGCCGCTTGCCGACCATCAGGCCCAGGTTGCGCGGCCCGGGCGGCGGCTCGACGGCGTTGTAGCCGGAGATCGAGCCGCACAGCGCGGCCCGCCCGTGCACCCGCAGCGCGCCGATCGCGGCCTCCAGGTGCTCCCCGCCGACGTTGTCGAAGAACAGGTCGACGCCGTCCGGCGCCGCCTCGGCCAACCCCCGCGCGACCCCGTCGTGGTGGTCGAAGGCGGCGGTGCAGCCGAGCTCCCGCAGCCAGGCCACCTTCTCCGGCGACCCGGCGCTGCCGACGACGCTGCCGGCGCCGCGCAGCCGCGCGAACTGCGCGACCAGGCTGCCCACCGCGCCGGCGGCCCCGGAGACGAACACGTCGTCGCCCTCGCGGAAGGCGCCGACCCGGAACAGCCCGGCGTAGGCGGTGAGGCCCGGCATGCCCAGCACGCCCAGGTACCAGGACGGCGAGACGTCGCCGGCCGCCGGCAGCCGGGTCACCGCGGCGGCGTCCAGGACGGCGGTCTCCCGCCACGCGGCGTCGGTGAGGACCAGCGACCCCTCCGGCAGCCCGGGCGCGCGCGAGGCGACCACCCGGCCGACGGCACCGCCCCTCATCACCTCGCCGACCTCCCACGGCGGCGCGTAGGACGGGCCGGACCGCATCCGGCCGCGCATGTACGGGTCGACCGACATCACGACCACCCGGACGACGACCTGACCCTCGGCCGGCTCGGGCACCGGCACCTCGACCAGGCGGAAGTCCTCGGGGGTCGGCTCGCCGTGCGGCCGGGCCGCCAGGTGCCACTCGCGGGTCGTCACAGCCATGCCCCGATCCTGCATCCGCCGAGGCCAGGCCGCTGGATCGCCGTCCAGGGTTGCGAGCCCGGCCTACGCTCGGATCATGTTCACCTCCCGGTTCAAGACCCAGCCGGTGGCAGCCGGGGACGCGCTGCCGGGCCGCCCGAACGCGCTGCCGCACGTGCCCGAGCTGCACGCCGTCAACGGCAACCGCATCCAGCCGCCGTTCCCCGAGGGCCTGCAGACCGCCGTCTTCGGCGCCGGGTGCTTCTGGGGCGTCGAGAAGGTCTTCTGGGAGCAGCCGGGCGTCTACTCGACCGCGGCCGGTTACGCCGGCGGCCACACGCCCAACCCGACCTACGAGGAGGTCTGCTCCGCGCGGACCGGCCACACCGAGGTCGTGCTGGTCGTCTTCGACCCGGCGGTCACCTCCTACGAGCAGCTGCTCAAGGTCTTCTGGGAGGACCACGACCCGACGCAGGGCATGCGCCAGGGCAACGACGTCGGCACCCAGTACCGCTCGGCGATCTACTTCCAGACGCCGGAGCAGGAGGCCGCCGCCCGGGCCAGCCGCGAGGCGTTCCAGACCCGGCTGACCGCGGCCGGCTACGGCGACATCACCACCGAGATCGCGCCGCTCGGCGACTTCTACTACGCCGAGGACTACCACCAGCAGTACCTGTACAAGGTGCCGAACGGGTACTGCCCGATCCACTCGACCGGCGTCTCCTGCCCGGTGGGCCTCTCCGGCGTCTGAGCAAGGACCACCCTTCTCCCCACGCCTCGTAGAAGGACCCCGTCCCAGGCCCCGCCCTTCGCAGGCTCACGGCGGGGCCTGGGACGGGGCCGGCGGGACCCTGAAGGGTGGCCGTTCCAGTACGTCACCAGGCTCGCGGCGGGGCCCTGCAGAGGGGCCGGTGGCTGACCGGCAGGAGCGCCCGGCTGCCAGCGGTCAGCCGCCGGAGTCAACTGCGTGAGCTGGCTGATCGCACGGGTGTCTCCGGGTACGTCGGGGACGGCGCCGAGCGCTGGCCCGCGGTGCACCGGGCCCACGCCGCCCGGCTGGTCCGCCTGGCCCTGGGAGAGGCGCCGGCCGACTCCGCGGTGCACGCGGTCGGCGAGGAGGGCATCTCGGCCTGCGACATCGCCGAGGCGATCGGGCGCCGGCCGACGTCCCCGTCGTGTCGGTGACGGCGGCGCTCCAGGGGTGGTCGGGCACAGTGGGCGGCGTGGAAGCCGCCGACCTGTTCGACCAGTTGCGGCGGGAGCCGGATGTCGAGGCGCCGGACCTGGTCGCTGTCGACGCGACCGACCGGCTGCTGCTCGACGAGGCGGCTGAGCTCCTGCCGGTGGCCGGGCCCGGCGAGCTGGTCGTCGTCGACGACTCCTACGGCGCGCTGACCCTGGGTGCCGTCGCCGCCGGAGCGCGCGACGTCCGGGTGCACCAGGACCCGCTGGTCGGCGAGCTGGCGCTGGCCCGCAACGCCGAGCGCACCGGGCTGACCGGCACGTACCGCTCGGTCCCGCTGGGCCGGGAGCTGGCGGACGGCGCCCGGCTCGTGCTCGCCAAGGCGCCGAGGTCCCTCGACGCGCTGCGCGAGCTGACCGAGGTGGTGGCCGCCTCGGCCGCGTCCGACGTCACGCTGCTGGTCGGCGGGCGGGTCAAGCACATGACGCACGCGATGAACGACGTCCTCGGCGTCGGCTTCACCGACGTGCACGCGACGCTGGCCCGGCAGAAGTCGCGGGTGCTGGTCGCCCGCGGGCCCCGGCCGGGGGTGACGTCGTCCTTCCCGCGCTGCCAGGAGCACCCCGACCCCGGGCTCACGGTCTGCGCGCACGGTGCGGTCTTCGCCGGCACGAAGGTGGACGCCGGCACCCGCGCTCTGCTGGCCGCGCTGCCGGAGGCCGCGCCCGACGCCCGGACGGCGCTGGACCTGGGCTGCGGCACCGGCGTGCTGGCCACCGCCCTCGCGCTCGCCCGGCCGGGGCTGACGGTGCTGGCCAGCGACCAGTCCGCCTCCGCCGTGGCGTCGGCGGAGGCGACCGCAGTGGCCAACGGGGTGGCCGACCGGGTCCGGGTGACCCGGGACGACGCGGCATCCACCGTCGCGGACGCGAGCGTCGACCTCGTCGTCTGCAACCCGCCCTTCCACCTCGGCGCGGCCGTGGTGACCGGTGCTGCCGACAGGCTGTTCGCCGCGGCGGGCCGGGTGCTGCGGCCGGGTGGTGAGCTGTGGTCCGTCTACAACAACCGGCTGCCGCACCGGGCCGCGCTGCGCCGGCTGGTCGGCCCCACCCAGGTCGCGTCCTCCGACCGGCGGTTCACCGTCACCGTCTCCACCCGCCGCTGAGGGAGGACCCTCTGCCCTCCGCCATGGAAGGACCCCGTCCCCCTCACCCTCGTCGAAGGACCTCCTCCTCCCCACCCCTCGCAAGCTCGGGGCGGTGCCCTGGAGGAGGCCGACGCCAGGAGAGGGCGCGGGACCTTGCAGAGGGCCGGAGGGCCCTGGCCCGGTGAGCCGGGTCGGGCCACGGTCGGGGGGCATGACGACGACCGAGACCCCGCCCGTCGACGCCACGACCGCCCTGGCCGAGCGCCTCTTCGAGGCGGTCATCACCGGTCTCGAGCTGGCCGCGGTCCACCTGGGCAGCGAGCTGGGCTGGTACCGCGCCCTGGCCGAGGCTCCCGCCACCGCTCCTGAACTGGCAGCGCGCACCGGCACCGCCCCGCGCTATGCCCGCGAGTGGCTGGAGCAGCAGGCCGTGACCGGCATCCTCACCGTGGACGACGTCGCGGCCGGTCCCGACGAGCGGCGCTACGCGCTGCCCGAGGCGTACCGCCCCGTCCTCGTCGACCGGGACGATCTCGCCTACATGCCGCCGTTCGTGCAGCAGGCGCTGGTCTTCCCCCGGAACGTGCCGCGGCTGCTCGAGGCCTACCGCACCGGCGGCGGGCTGTCCTGGGCCGAGATGGGTGAGGCCCGTGACGCGCAGGCCGCCGGCAACCGCGCCTACTTCCTCGGCCCGATGGCCACGCGGGACCTCGCCTCCGTGCCCGACGTCGACGCGGCGCTCAGGGCCGGTGGACGGGTCGCCGACGTCGGCTGCGGGTCGGGCTGGTCGGCCATCGGCATCGCCCGGGCGTACCCGCAGGCCCGCGTCGACGGCTTCGACGTCGACGAGCCCTCGGTCGAGCAGGCGCGGCGCAACGCCGAGGAGGCCGGGGTCGCCGACCGGGTGCGGTTCACCACCGTGGACGCCGCGACCGCCGGCGAGCAGGGGAGCTACGACCTGGTCACCGCCTTCGAGTGCGTGCACGACCTCGCCGACCCGGTCGCGGTGCTCGCCGCGATGCGCCGGATGGTGCGCCCGGGCGGCACCGTGCTCGTCGTCGACGAGAAGGTGGCCGAGCGGTTCACCGTGCCCGGCGACGCGGTCGAGCGGCTGATGTACGGCTTCAGCGTCACCTGCTGCCTGGCCGACGGGCTGTCCACTCGGCCCTCGGCCGGGACCGGCACGGTGATGCGGCCGGCGACGCTGGAGCGGTACGCCCGGGAGGCCGGGTTCACCGGGGTCGACGTCCTCCCCGTCGATCACGACACCTTCCGCTTCTACCGGCTGCGCACCGGGGCGTGAGCTCGGTCACCTTCTGGAACCAGAAAGGCTGCAACGCGGCCTGCGTTGGGCTGTAGCACCGCCGCGCCCCAGCCGAAGACGGGTCCAACGGTGCGCACCTCCGCGCCGATCCCCTCTCGCAGGAGTGCCGGCATGGCGCGCAACCTCTGGTCCGACCGTCCTCTCGGCGTGAAGCTCGGAGCGGTGGTCGCCGCCGGCGCCCTCGTTCTCGCCGTCTTCGCCGTGATCGCCATCCGGGCGCTGCAGAGCACCGAGACCACCGCGGGTGAGCTGCTCGCCAGCGCCGAGGTGACCGAGGACGTGCTGACGGCCGACATGATGCACGACGCCGTGCGCGGCGACGTGCTCCAGGCGTTGGTCAGCGGCGGGCAGGGCGACCTCTACCGCGGTGCGGTCACCGACCTGGCCGAGCACGACCAGGTCTTCCGCGACCTCCTCGCCGAGATCGCCGGGGACGACCTGAGCCCGGAGATCGTCACCGCGGTCGAGGAGGTGGCCCCCGCCGTCGACGCGTACCTCCTCGCCGCCCGGCAGATCGTCACCACCGCCGGGCAGGACCCGGTCGCCGCGCAGGCGGCCTATCCCGCCTTCGGTCAGGCGTTCTCGGCGCTGGAGGACGAGCTGCCGGTGCTCGGGGACGCCGTGGCGGCGTCCGCGGAGGACGCGGTCGCGCACGCGGACGGTCAGCGCAGCACCGCGATCACCCTGGCCCTGACGATCGCGGTCGTGGGGGTGCTCGTGCTCGGCCTGCTCGGCTGGCTGGTCACCCGCTCGGTCGTGGCGCCGCTGCGCCGGGTGGGCGCGGTCCTGACCGCCCTGGCCGACGGCGACCTGCGTGGCACGACCGGTGTGACGAGCAGGGACGAGGTGGGCCGGATGGCCGCCGCGCTGGAGACCTCGATGGACAACATGCGCGCCGTCCTCACCACGATCGGGAACACGACGTCGACCCTGGCCTCGGCGACCGAGGAGCTGTCGGCGACCGCTCAGGACATGACCCGGCTGGCCGACGAGTCCTCCCTGCAGAGCGGGGTCGTCGCCGACGCGGCCGGCCACGTGTCGGCCAACGTGCAGACGGTGGCGGCCGGGTCGGAGGAGATGGGCGTCTCCATCCGCGAGATCGCCCAGAACGCCAGCGAGGTGGCCCGGGTCGCCGGCCAGGCGGTGCACGTCGCCGGCACCACCAACGCGACCGTCGCCAAGCTGGGGGAGTCCTCGCTGGAGATCGCCAGCGTGGTCAAGACCATCACCGCGATCGCCGAGCAGACCAACCTGCTGGCCCTCAACGCCACCATCGAGGCGGCCCGCGCCGGCGAGGCGGGCAAGGGCTTCGCCGTCGTCGCCAACGAGGTCAAGGAGCTCGCGCAGGAGACCGCCAAGGCGACGCAGGACATCACCGCCCGGGTCGAGGCCATCCAGGGCGACACCGAGGGCGCGGTGCAGGCCATCGGGGAGATCGCGCAGATCATCGGGCTGATCAACGACTCGCAGGGCACCATCGCCGCCGCGGTCGAGGAGCAGACCGCGACCACCGCCGAGATGAACCGCAACGTCGCCGAGGCCGCGCAGTCGGCCGGGCAGATCGCCGACAACATCACCGCGGTGGCCGGCGCGGCCAGCGCCACCACCCGCGCGATGGCCGACGCCCGGACGGCCATGGACGAGGTCGCCCGGATGGCCTCGGCGCTCAGCGCGTCGGTGGGCCGCTTCCGCTACTGACCGCGCGGCGAGGGCCCCGTCTCCCCCGGCAGCTGGGCCCTCGCCGTCAGCTCGTGGCAGGTGCGTCGTGCGCCCGGCGGCGCACCGGCGGCAGGCTGGACCAGGGGAAGTCGATCCACCGGTCGGTCCGCCGCCACACGTAGTCGCAGCGCACGACCGACTGCGGCTTCTCGTAGACGACCGCCGTCCGCACGCCGGCCACGTGGCCGGCGCAGAAGGCGCGCACCAGCTCCAGCGTCCTCCCGGTGTCGGCGACGTCGTCGGCGACCAGCACGTGCGCGCCGGTCAGGTCGACGACGTCGAGGGTGGGCGGCAGCACCACCGGGAGGTCCAGCCGCTCGTCGACGCCCGTGTAGAACTCCACGTTCATCACGAACAGGTTCTTGACGTCGAGGGCGTAGCCCAGTCCGGCCTCCCTGCAGGGGCCCGCCACGAGCTTGCGAGTGGTGGGGGGCAGGGAGGTCCTTCTACTGCTCGGCCAGTTCGCGCGCCGCGGTGCCGAACGCCTCGTAGGTCAGGACCTCGCGCTCGTCGCCCATGACCGCCGATGGTGCCAGCACCCCAGGCCTGGGCGCCCGCCCCGGCGCCAGGCAGGCTGGCCGCATGAGGACCCCGCGCACAGCGCGCACCCTGCCGCCCGCCGTCCGCCGAGTGCTGCCCTGGCTGCTGGGTTGGTGGGCGGTGCAGGCCGTGCTGGCCGTCGGCGGCCGGCTGGTGGCCCGGCGCAAGGACGAGGGGGACGAGAGCACGGCCGGCATCCGGCGGGTGGTCGTGCTGGGCGGCGTGGAGCTGCGGCCGGTCAACCCCGGGCTCTCGCGAGTGCGGCTGGACCTGGTGATGGCCGGTGGGCAGCTCGACCTCACCGGGGTGCCGCACGTGCCCGGCGGGATCGACCTGACCGTGCGCGCCCTCATGAGCGGCCTGGGCGTGCAGGTGCCGACCGGGTGGCGGGTGTGGTGGAGCTGTCGCGGCCTCGGGGGCGTCGGCTTCGCCGAGAGCGACGGCCTGGTCCGCACCGACGACGAGCGCGGGGCCGACCTGCGCATCCACGCCGACGTGCTGTTCGGCGGCATCGGCGTCGAGGGCGCGCCCCAGGACGACTCCTGGGGCCGCTGACGCCTCGGGGCGCTCGACGGTGTGTGCACGGGGCGCGGTCCCGCTGCGGCGCGGACCGCGGCAGGTGCACACCCTGCGGAGACGGTCGGTCAGCAGAAGCCGGGCGTCCCCAGCCAGGCGACCTCGGCGGGTGGGACGTCGTCGCGGAGCACCGTGCCCTCGATGAGGCCGTAGGGGCGGTCGTCGGCGTGGTAGACGACGTCGGGGTCGTCCAGCCCGAACGCCGAGGTCCTGCAGACAGTGGTGCTCGTTCGGCATCACAGCCGCACCTCGGCGACGTCGGGGCAGCGCTCGAGCACCGCCTCGCCCATCGCGTACAGCGTCTGCTGCAGCGCGAGCGAGTGGGTGCTCGCGAAGGTCTCCAGCATCGTCGCCCGGACGGCGTCGACCGTGGCGTCCCAGTCCAGGTCGGTGCCCGTGTAGCGCCAGCGCGGTCACCGCGGTCGCCAGGATGCGCTCGCGGGTCGCGGCCAGAGTCGTGTACCGGTCGCGCGGGAAGCCCCGGAACTCCGAGCCGGTGGTCTTCAGGACGAGAGGTCGCGCAGCCCGGCGAGCACGTGCGCGTCACCGCCGTCCACCGTGACCACCGCCTCCGGACCTCACCGCCGTCGCG
>DASQNB010000351.1:0-3547 GCA_035645175.1 Geodermatophilus sp. | reverse complement strand
GGCCGAAGGGCTCCCCACTCGCGAGGTGGCCGCCCACCTGTTCCTCAGCCCCCGCACGATCGACTTCCACCTGCACAACATCTTCACCAAGACCGGCATCACCTCGCGCACCGAGCTGGCGCACCTACCGCTGGACTGAGCCGTTGCACAGCGCCCGTCGAACAGCGCCCGTCGAGCAGTCGGGTGGCAACCGAAGGCCTCATGAGGTGGCAGACGTCGTCGCCCGGCGGGAGCACCTCGACTTCACGGAGATGACCCATCCGCCGGGCAGCAGCTCGACCACCGACGACCGGATGCTGCGTCATGACGGCTTCGAGTACGGGTACCTGCTGGAGGGCGAGCTGCAGGTGACGCTCGACGATCCGCGAGCCCCCAGTCGTCGGCCGCGGGTCCACGGTGGTTCGCCCGAGTCCGTCTGCGCAGGCCAGCCGGGATACGAGACGCCTGCAGACGAGGGCCGATGATCCCGGACGCAGCCACGTGGTGGTCACGATGGTGGTCGACGTGGGCGTCAGGAGGACCAGGCGCGGACCACCGGGGATCGGCCCGGGAGACGGGCAGGGAACGCCCGCTCGCTGAGGGCGCCGGTCAGGGAGTCGAGGCCAACGTGCGCCCGATGCCCCGGGCGGCGGCCCGGACCCCGGGGATGTAGGGGCGGACGGCAGACGGCGAACTGCCGCGGACCACGATGGACAGCGCGGCGACGACACTGCCGCGGACCTCGACCGGCGCGGCGACCGACACCGCGTCGCCGGTCACCTGCCGGTCGCTGATCGCCACCCCGCTGCGGCGGACCTCGGCGAGGACGCGGCGCAGCTGCCCCGGGTCGGTGATCGTGTGCCGCGTGTACCCCACCAGGGGGCGGGCGAGCACCTCCTCCTGGACCTCGACCGGGGCATGGGCCAGCAGTACCAGGCCCACCCCGGTCGGCGGCAGGGCGAAACGCCCGCCGACCCGGGTCAGCACGCCGACGGCCGACCGCCCGGCGATCCGCTCGACGAAGACCAGCTCGGCGCCGTCGCGCACGGCCAGCTGCACGTTCTCGTGGGTCACCTCGTAGAGGTCCTCCATGAAGGGCAGCGCCGCCTCGCGCAGCCCGAGACCGCGGGGGGCCAGCGCGCCGAGCTCCCACACCCGCAGGCCCACCCGGTAGCGGCCGTCCTCGTCGCGTTCGACTCCGCCCCACGCGCACAGCTCCGCCACCAGACGATGCGCGGTCGACAGCGGCACGCCGACGGCCCGGGCGATCTCCGACAGCGTGAGCGCCGGCCGTTCCCGGGTGAAGGCGTCGAGGACGGCGAGCAGCTTGCCGCCCGCCGTCCGCCGGGGCGGCAGCGGTCCGGCACGCAGGCCGCTGGTCACGGGACGTCGATGGTGACGACCCCCGGCCGCCCGTCGGCGCCGGACAGCCCGCCGGTGCGGGCGCTGACCACGCGGGAGACGCAGCACTGCAGCCGGTCGCCCGCCCGGTGCTGTTCGTCGCTGAGGAAGACGTCGCGGTGGTCGATGACACCGTCGACGTCGAGGACCTTGACCTCACAGAGACCGCACTCGCCGCGGCGGCAGTCGAACATCATGTCCGCACCGCACGCCTCCAGCGCCTCGAGCATCGACCCGTCGTGCGGCACGAGGGTCTCCAGGCCCAGCCGCGGGATGCGCACGGTGAACGCCTCAGGGGCGAACCGGCCGCTGCTGCCGAACGTCTCGAACCGCAGGTCGGCCGGGCGCCGTCCGGCCCGGGCCCAGGCTGACCTGATCGCGTCGAGCATCGGCGTGGGCCCGCACACGTAGAGCTCTCCGCCATGCGGGACGCCGGCGACGAGCTCGGCGACGTCGAGGGAACCGCCCTCGTCGTCGATCCGCAGGTCGAGGCGGTCGCCGTGCTCGGGGACGAGCTCGTCGAGGAACGCCAGGAGGTCCCGCGACCGGGCGCCGTAGACGAAGCGGTAGTCCGCCCCGCGGGCCTTGAGCGCCTTCCCCATGGCCACCAGGGCGGTGATGCCGATCCCGCCGGCGACCAAGACGTAACCGGGCTTGCCGTAGTTGAGCGGGAAGTTCTGCAGCGGCTGGGTGATCGACACCTCCTGTCCTCGCCGCAGGCTGTGCATGTAGGCCGAGCCGCCCCGGCTCTGCCGGGCCAGCTGCACCCCGAGGACCAGCTCGGTGCCGTAGCCGCTCGTGCCCACGACGGAGTACGAGCGGACGTCGGCGCGGCCGTTGACGTAGACCCCGATGTCGACGTGGCTCCCGGGAGCCGCGGGCGCGTCGAGCCGCTCGGGTTCGAGCACGATCCGCCTGACGTGCCGGGCGACCTCGCAGACGTCGATCACCCGCGCCCTCCCCCACCGCTTGGCGCTCGTGGCTGCCATGTCGCCTGCCCTCGGCTACAGCCCGCGGCCCATGAGGCCGACCGTGGGCTGCTCCCGGTGCCGGGCCACCCCGCCGGCCACCTCGGCTGCCTGACCGGTTCCGCCGTCCGCCTGCGGCTCGGCGTTGGCCGCGCCGGTGACCTCGGCCATCGCGGCGGCGGCGTGCCCGGCCTCGTCGCTCACCGCTCCGGTGTCCGAGCCGAGCTCGGCGTCGATCATGCGCTGGACGATCCGGCGGGTCCACATGCTGCCGGCGTCGATGTTCAGGTTGTAGAAGTCGTAGTCGGGGTTGGCCTCGATCCCCCGCTGCTGGGCCTCGAGCATCTGCTCGTCCTCGAAGAAGACGTTGGACACGCCCTCGCGCAGCCGGGTGGTGATCACCTGCTTGTCCAGGCACCAGTCACGGGCGAACGCCCACAGGTAGTGGCAGGTGTTGTCGGTCTCCGGCGTCATCGTGTTGATCACCGTGCCGGTGACCCCCTGGCTGCGGTCGCCCTCGGGTGCGCCGGTACCCGCCTTGGCCACGCCGACGTCGATCGCGATCGTCGACGGCGCGGTGTAGTTGATGATCTGCCAGCGGTCGACCGGTCCCTCGTAGCCGGGGAAGCGGTCCTGCAGGTTGCGCTTCCAGAACGGCGGCGGGTCGATGCCCAGCATCCACTTGGTCACCGTCACCGTCCGGTCGGTGTGGGTCACGGTGAACTGCGACTCGGACAGCGCGTCGTGCCCGATGCTCGACCCGTGCACGAACTGCTCGTGCGTGAGGTCCATGAGGTTGTCGACGATCAGCTGGTAGCTGCAGTTGACGCGGATCGTCTTGCCGTCACCGGCCCACTCGGGGTGCTCGTTCCAGTACAGGTCGGGCACCAGGGCCGGGTCGGCCAGCGCCGGGTCGCCCGGCCAGACCCACACGTAGCGGTGCCGTTCCACCACCGGGAAGGAGTGCACCGTGGCGCTGGGGTTGATCGTCTCCTGCGCCGGCATGAACGTGGCCCGGCCGTCGGGGTCGTAGCAGATGCCGTGGTAGCCGCACATGATCTCCTCGTCGCCGCGCAGCCTGCCCATCGACAAGGGCGCCAGCCGGTGCCAGCAGGCGTCGGCGAGCGCCACCGGACGACCGCTCGTGGTCCGGTAGAAGACGATCGGCCGGTTGGCGATCGTCTTGGCCAGCAGGTTGC
>DASQNB010000350.1:0-6808 GCA_035645175.1 Geodermatophilus sp. | reverse complement strand
CCGCACGCGGACGTCGACACCATCGTCACCGCTGCCCGCGCCGTGCACCCCACGTTGTCGCCGCAGGCGGTCTACGGGGTGCTCGAGGCGCTCGTCGCCAGTGGCCTGGCCCGCCGGATCGAGCCGGCCGGCGCGCCCGCGTTGTTCGAGTTGCGGGTCGGCGACAACCACCACCACCTGGTCTGCCGCTCGTGCGGTGCGGTCGCGGACGTCGACTGCACCGTGGGGGCGGCTCCGTGCCTGACGCCTTCGGACACGGCGGGTTTCGTCGTGGACGAGGCGGAGGTCGTCTTCTGGGGTCTGTGCCACGAGTGCCGGGTCGAGCCACCAGGAGTGACCACTCAGGTCCTTCCGCACGACAATCGAGGAGGAGCACACGCATGACCGATGTCGCATCGCAGGGCCCGGCGGCCAGTGAGGCCGACCGCGCGGTCCTGACCAACCGTCAGGGTCACCCGGTCTACGACAACCAGAACCAGCGGACGGTGGGCGCCCGTGGCCCGGCCACGCTGGAGAACTACCAGTTCCTCGAGAAGATCAGCCACTTCGACCGGGAGCGGATCCCGGAGCGCGTGGTGCACGCCCGCGGCTTCGTCGCCTACGGCGAGTTCGAGGCCACCGGCAAGTGGGGCGACGAGCCGATCGAGCGCTACACCCGCGCGAAGCTCTTCAACGCCCCGGGCAAGAAGACCGACCTGGCGATCCGCTTCTCCAGCGTCATCGGTGGCCGGGACTCCTCCGAGGCGGCGCGTGACCCGCGCGGCTTCGCGGTGAAGTTCTACACCGAGGACGGCAACTGGGACATCGTCGGGAACAACCTCGCGGTCTTCTTCATCCGCGACGCGATCAAGTTCCCCGACGTCATCCACTCCCTCAAGCCCGACCCCGTCACCTTCCGCCAGGAGCCGGCCCGGATCTTCGACTTCATGTCGCAGACCCCCGAGGCCATGCACATGCTGGTGAACCTGTTCTCGCCGCGCGGCATCCCCTCGGACTACCGGCACATGCAGGGCTTCGGCGTGAACACCTACAAGTGGGTCAACGCCGAGGGCGAGACCAAGCTGGTCAAGTACCACTGGCTGCCGAAGCAGGGCGTCAAGAGCCTCACCGACGCCGACGCCGCCGTGATCCAGGGCCAAGACCTGGGGCACGCCTCCAAGGACCTCTACGAGGCCATCGAGCGCGGCGACTACCCGCAGTGGGACCTCTACGTCCAGCTGATGGAGGACGGCGAGCACCCGGAGCTGGACTTCGACCCGCTGGACGACACCAAGGTGTGGCCGGAGAACGACTTCGAGCCCAAGCTCGTCGGGACCATGACGCTCAACCGCAACGTCACCGACCACCACAACGAGAACGAGCAGAGCGCGTTCGGCACCGGCGTCCTCGTCGACGGGATGGACTTCTCCGACGACAAGATGCTCATCGGCCGCACGTTCTCCTACTCCGACACCCAGCGGTACCGGGTGGGTCCGAACTACCTGCAGCTGCCGATCAACTCGGCGAAGAACGCGGTGGTGCAGACCAACCAGCGCGGCGGCCAGATGTCCTTCGGCGTGGACCTCGGCCCCGGCCAGAACCCGCACGTGAACTACGAGCCGTCGATCACCGGCGGTCTGCGTGAGGCGCAGTACCCGACCCACGACGAGCAGGGCCCGGTCATCACCGGCCGGCTGACCCGCAAGCGCATCCCGCTGACCAACGACTACACGCAGGCCGGGCAGCGCTACCAGCTCATGGAGCAGTGGGAGAAGGACGACCTGGTCGCCAACTTCGTCAAGCTCATCGGCGAGGCCGTCCGGCCCGTCCAGGAGCGGATGGTGTGGCACTTCCTCATGTGCGACGACGAGCTCGGCCAGCGCGTCGGCGAGGGCCTCGGGATCACGGCGGACGACGTCCGTGGCCTGGAGCCGCTGCAGACGCAGACACTGTCCGAGGAGGAGCTGCAGCGCGCGGCCAACCTCGGCAAGAACGGCCCGCGGGACGTCACCGGTCTGACGATGACGCACTGCGTGCCCAACGAGCACGTCGAGGTCACCCTCTGACCAGGGACTGACCAGCAGGACCACTGCGGGCCGCGACCGGGGACACCCGGTCGCGGCCCGCAGTGCCGTCCGGGGTCCAGCGGTCCCGCTCCGGCCGGCGCGTCACACCGGACGGGCGAGCAGCTCCCGCAGGTTCTCGTCGACGAAGGCGTTGTCCGCGGCGTTCATCCCGAGACCGCCGAAGTGGCCCCAGATCGTGTCGATGACCCGGACCTCGCCCTGCGGGATGAACTGCGAGGCCCACTGCTCGTCCTCGGGCGGGAAGTAGAGGTCCGTCCGCGCGGGCATGGCCACGAGCGGGCAGCGGATGGAGCGCAGCGCCGCCTCGGTGTCGCCGTCGAACCCCGGGGTCCGGCCGACGTCGCCGTGCTCCCAGGTCCACAGCATGGCGAGCAGGTTGTTGGGATCGCGGTCCTCGTCGAGCCAGAACCCCTCCCAGAAACCGACGAGGAAGTCCTCGAGCGAGGAGTAGCCCATGCTCCGGTACTCGCGCTCCCAGTAGAACGCCTGGGACAGCCCCCACCCGGCGTAGATGCGGGCGAACGCCCGCAAGCCGGCGGTGGGGCGCGCCTCGGGGGAGTACTCGCCGCCCCGGAACGCCGGGTCGAGCGTGAGGGTGGCCCGCAGGCTCTTCAGGAACACCTGGTTGTGCTCGCTCGTGCGGCTGGAGCCGACGATCGGGGCGGCCCGCCTCACCATCTCGGGGTGGCTGACCGCCCACTGGTAGGTCTGGCCGGCGCCCATGGAGGAGCCGAGCACCAGCTCGACCGACTCGATGCCCCACTCCTGCGTGAGCAGGCGGTGCTGCGCCTCCACCTGGTCGGAGAAGGTGACCGGCGGGAAGTGCGGCCCGTCGAACGGAGGAGGTGTGGTGCTGGGGGAGGTCGACAGCCCGTTGTTGAGCTGGTTGGGGACGACGATGAAGTACCGCGCCGGGTCGCAGGCCAGCCCCGGTCCGATCGACCACTCGTTGGCGTCGTGCCAGGCGCTGAACCAGGTCGGGTGCACGATGACGTTGGAGCGGTCGGGGGCGAGGGTGCCGTAGGTCTTGTAGGCCAGCTGCGCGCCCCGCAGCGTCGCCCCGCTCTGCAGCGGCAGGTCGCCGAGGTCGAACAGCTCGGCGTCGGTCGGTCGCGGCACGGCAGCTCCTCCCACGTGGAAGCACCGCCGCCAGCCTCCACGCTCCCGCCGGGTGGGCGCAACAGGGTGTCCGTGGTCAGCCGGTGGCGAGCCGCTCGAGCAGCCGGCGCAGGGTGGCGGCCTCGGGTGCGGACAGGGCGGCGAGCCCGTCCCGCTCGGCGTCGGCGATCCGCGGGGCCAGCGACCGGCACAGGTTCCTGCCGCGCTCGGCGGCGTGCACGAGGACGCGGCGCCGGTCGGTGGCGTCGACGTTCCGGTAGAGCAGCGAGCGCTCCACCAGCCGGTCCACGATCCGGGTCGCGGTCGGTCCGGGTATCCGCGTGCGCCCGCCCAGGTCGCTCATCGACAGGGGGCCGTCGTCGTCCACGGTGCGCAGCACCCGCCACTGGTCCAGCGTGAGGTCGCTGCCCACGAGGACGTCCTCCACGCGGGAGGTCAGGCCGGAGGCGACCTGCCGCAGCAGGTCGACGTGGGACGGCGCGACCCCCGGGGTGTCCTGCCGCACGTGTCCGTCTCCTGGGGCCAGCACCCTTCCCATTGTGCGGGCAGGTCAGCACAGTGGTCCCCAGCGCCCCCGGCCCCGCCGAGGTCGGGTGCGCCACTCCGTCACCGCGCTGTTCAGCCCGGGGGGATCGATGCGCCGGTCCGCCGAGGTCGTGCGCATCGGGCTGGTCGTGCCCCTGCAGGGCCCGGCGGGCATCTTCGGCCCCTCCTGCGAGGCGGTCGCGGCGACCGCCGTGCGGGCCGTCAACGACGCGGGCGTCCTCGGCCACGAGGTGGCCGTCGAGGTCATCGACGGAGGCGCCCGCCCGGAGCAGGTCGGTGCCGAGGTCGGCCGGCTGATCGCCGACGGGCGCATCGACGCGGTGACCGGCTGGCACATCTCCGCGGTCCGGCACGCCGTGGCACCCGTGACCGCCGACCGTGTCCCCTACGTCTACACGTCGCTCTACGAGGGTGGCGAGGCGCGACCGGGTGTCTTCTGCTCCGGCGAGACGCCGGCCCGGCAGATCGCGCCCGCCCTGCGGTGGCTGCGCGACGTGTGCGGGGTGCGGCGGTGGTTCGTCGTGGGGGACGACTACGTCTGGCCCCGCGCCTCGGTGGCGGTCACCCGGCAGTTCGCCCGGGAGCTGGACCTGCAGCTGACCGGGACGGCCTACGTGCCGCTGGGGACCGCCGACTACCGCCGCGTCATGGACCGGATCCGCCGCAGCGACGCCCAGGGGGTGCTGCTCTACCTCGTCGGGCAGGACGCGGTCCAGTTCAACCGGGCCTTCGCCGCGGCGGGGCTGCAGGACACCATGATCCGGTTCACCCCGCTCATGGAGGAGAACATGCTGCTGGCCAGCGGAGCCGAGGCGACGCGGGACCTCTTCGTCTGCGCCGCCTACTTCCGGTCGCTGGCCACCCCCTCGGCGCTGGAGTTCGGCGGTGCCTACGTCGAGCAGCACGGCCCGGACGCGCCCCCGCTGAACAACGCCGCCGAGTCCTGCTACGAGGGTCTGGTGGCCCTGGCGGCCCTGGCCCGGCGCGCCGGCAGTCTCGACGTCGGCCGGATGCGGGCCGTCGCCGACGGGCTGGGCTACGACGGTCCCCGCGGTCCGGTGGTCTTCGCGGGGAACCACCTGCGGCAGCGCGTGCACCTGGCCGTCGCCGACGGCTACGACTTCGACGTCCTCGCCACGCTGTAGGCCCGCCGCGCGTTGCGCCGTCCGTCGGCCTCCCCGACACTTCCTTCCACGTGAACCATTTCCACGTGAAGGGATCCGGCCCGTGGCGACGTACGTGTTCCGCTGTCCCGACTGCGCGCAGTTCGAGGTGGTCGTGCCCATGTCCGCGGTGCGCCCCACCCACCCCTGCCCGACCTGCCGCGCCGAGTCGGCCCGCGTGTACACGGCGCCGGCCCTGACCACGACGTCGGCCGCGCTGTCCCGCGCGGTGGCCGCCGCCGACGCGAGCGCCGAGGCGCCGCAGGTGGTGCGGTCGGTCCCCTCCGGCGCCCCGCGGCCGCGGAGCCGGCGCTGGAGTCCGGTCACCGGGCCCGCCCCGGTCAACGCCGCACACCGGCCGGCCGGGCCGCACCAGCCCCTGCCGACCTGGTGAGCCGGGGGACCGATCGCTCCCTCCCCGTCCGTGTCACCCCAGTGAGAGGAAACCGCGATGCCCGACGTCGTCTTCAGCGTCGACCAGAGCAGGTCCATGCGGGACCAGGCCGTCCCCGGCCACAACCGCTGGCACCCGGACATCCCGCCGGCGGTCACCGTCCGGCCGGGGCAGGACATCCGGGTGGAGTGCAAGGAGTGGACCGACGGCCAGATCTTGAACAACGACTCGGCCAACGACGTCCGGGACGTCGACCTCTCGCACGCCCACATGCTCTCCGGCCCGATCGCCGTGGAGGGCGCGGAGCCCGGTGACCTGCTGGTCGTCGACATCCTCGACCTCGGCCCGGTGCCGCAGGTCCAGGGGCCCAACTGCGGGGAGGGCTGGGGCTACTCGGGCATCTTCGCCAAGGTCAACGGCGGCGGCTTCCTCACCGACTACTTCCCCGACGCCTACAAGGCCATCTGGGACTTCCGCGGCCAGACGTGCTCGTCCCGGCACGTCCCCGGCGTGCAGTACACCGGCATCACCCACCCCGGCCTGTTCGGCACCGCGCCGTCCCCGGACCTGCTGGCCCGCTGGAACGCCCGGGAGCGGGCGCTGATCGCCACCGACCCCGACCGCGTGCCGCCCCTGGGGCTGCCGCCCCTGCCGGACGGCGTGCTGGGCGGCACGGCCACCGGCGACCTGCTCGAGGCGATCGGCCGGGACGGCGCGCGCACCGTCCCGGCGCGGGAGAACGGCGGCAACCACGACATCAAGAACTTCACCCGCGGCAGCCGGGTCTTCTACCCGGTGTACGTCGACGGCGCGCTGCTCTCCGGCGGGGACCTGCACTTCAGCCAGGGGGACGGCGAGATCAACTTCTGCGGCGCCATCGAGATGGGCGGCTTCATCGACTTCCACGTCGACCTCATCAAGGGCGGCATGGAGACCTACGGCGTCACCACCAACCCGATCTTCATGCCCGGCCGGGTGGAGCCGCGCTACTCCGAGTTCCTCACCTTCATCGGGGTCTCGGTCGACCACCGCGACGACACGAACCACTACATGGACGCCACGCTGGCCTACCGCAACGCCTGCCTGAACGCGATCCGCTACCTCGAGAAGTGGGGCTACACCGGCGAGCAGGCCTACCTGATCCTCGGCACCTCGCCCATCGAGGGCCGGATCGGCGGCGTGGTCGACATCCCCAACGCCTGCTGCTCGGTGTTCCTGCCGACGGAGATCTTCGACGAGGACATCCGGCCCGGCGGGCAGGGCCCGCAGCGCCGGGACCGCGGGCAGGTCTGCGTCACCTCCTGACGGCGGCGGGCCGCGGCGGGGGACCCCGGCCGCGGCCGCCGCACGTCCCCGGTGTACCGGCTTCCACTGGCCGGGAGGCGGAGCTGGGTGGACGTGGCCCGGCCCACCTACCGTCCTCCGCGGCTCTGCAGCGTCGCACCAGGAGGAGACATGGGCACCACATCGACGAGCACCGGCCGGACGGTGGGCACCGCCGGCCGTGCCGCGGGCTGGGT
>DASQNB010000349.1:0-2848 GCA_035645175.1 Geodermatophilus sp. | reverse complement strand
GGCGCTGGCCGAGGCCGCGGCGGCGGACTCGACCGCGGAGGTGCTCGAGCCGTCCCGGCCGGAGCTGCCGACCGGCGAGCTCACGCCGCGGGCGGTGTCGGCCGTGGTCGGGGCGCTGCTGCCGGAGCGGGCGGTCGTCGTCGACGAGGTGCTGACCTCCGGCGTCGGCCTGGCCGAGCTGACCGCCGGTGCCCCGCGGCACGACTGGCTGTCGCTGACCGGCGGGGCGATCGGCGACGGGCTGCCCATGGCCGTCGGGGCCGCGGTGGCCTGCCCGGACCGGCCGGTGGTCGCGCTGCAGGCCGACGGCAGCGCGATGTACACGGTCCAGGCGCTGTGGACGATGGCCCGCGAGCAGCTCGACGTCACCGTCCTGCTGTACGACAACGGCTCCTACGCGATCCTCCAGCACGAGCTGTCCCGGGTGGGCGCGGCCGAGGACGGCAAGCGCGCCGGCGAGCTGCTGCACCTGGGCACCCCGTCGCTGGACTTCGTCGCGCTGGCCACCGGGATGGGCGTGCCGGCGACTCGCGCCACGACCGCCGAGGAGCTCGCCGACCAGCTCCGCTCGGCACTGGCAGAGCCCGGCCCGCACCTGGTCCAGGCGGTCTTGCGCAGCTGACCTGCGCTCGTCGTCCCCGGGTCGCCGGCTGATCACCGGGGCACCGGCCGGACGTCGTCCGGAGCGGGCGGTCGAGGACAACCGGCAGCTCACCGGCCCGGTCGCCCGGCTCGGTCCGCGCGCTGACCCTCCGTGAGTGGGCAGGAAGCCGCTGGTCAGCGGCACGGCGGCAGCGGGTAGCCGCCGATCCACAGCGGGACACGGAGCGCGGGTGTTCCGCACCGGCGTCGTCCGGCCCACTCGTCCGACCTGGGGGTCTCCCTACGCTGCGCCGCCTGGTCGCGACTCGATGAGGAGGCGTCATGCGGCGAGTGCTGGTGGGGACGGCGGCGGCGGTGCTGGTCATGTCGGGGGGTGTGGCCTCGGCGGCCGACGACCCGGCGCCGGGCGGGGACGACGGCTGGGAGCCCGTGCCCGAGGAGTACTACGACCCGATCGAGGTCGAGGCCTGCGACTCGCCCGTCACGATCTACAGCGGCGACGTCCGCGAGGTGGAGCAGCGATCGGAGGTCCTCGACGACGGGAGCACCTTCACCGAGTACCGCGGCGGCGCGACGGTGGACATCGTCCGGGAGTCCGACGGGGCGACCATCGACGAGCTCGACATCTCCGGGGACGCCTGGGACCTGGTCTCGGCGGACGGCACCGAGGTGCTCGTCGAGCTCGAGGGTGCCTCGTTGTTCTTCACGCTCAACGACGTCGAGCGGGCGGCGTTCGAGGAGGCCGGCGTGCCCGAGCTCTTCTGGTTCGAGGAGGGCACCGTGCTCCTGCGCCTCGTGGTGGACGCCGAGACCGGGGAGTCCGAGTCCGCCGACCTGCTCCGGGTCGACGCCGACGTCGTCGACGTCTGCGACCTGCTCGACGAGGCCGCCGAGGACCCGGGCGACCACCACGAGAGCGGGGACGGCAAGGGCGACTGAGCTCCGGTCGGCCGGCGGGCGTGCGCCCGCCGGCCGGCCCACCTGGCGGGTGCCGCTCGCGGCGGTGAGCATGGGGGCCTCGACGACACGGGAGGCCGGGATGGACGCCGCACAGCTGCGGGACCTGCAGGCACCGATCAAGCAGCGCTACCGCGACGAACCGGCGTCCGCCTGCGTGACGATGCACGCCGAAGCGGCCTTCACCGATCCGGGCGTCACCGCCACCGTGCAGACCTGGGCCGGCCCGGCGCGGGCCGGGCTGCATCCGTCCACCGGGGGTGACGGCAGCGACGCCTGCTCCGGCGACATGCTGCTGCAGGCCCTGCTGGGCTGCGCCGGGGTCACCATGCGCAGCGTGGCCACGACGATGGGGGTCGAGATCCGCTCCGCACGGCTCACCGCGCGCGGCGACATGGACGCCCGCGGCACGCTCGGCGTCTCCAGGGAGACCCCGGTCGGCCTCCGCTCCATCACGGTGGACGCCGAGCTGGACACCGACGCCGACGACGCCACCCTCGCCAAGCTGGGCCAGCTCACCGAGCGGTACTGCGTGGTCGCCCAGACCCTGGCGCAGCCCCCGCAGTTCACCGTCCGCCGCGCCTGACCGGGCCCCTCGCCGCCCGTCGGGTCAGTCGTCCTCCCGTGACCCGCGGTCGGCCCCCCGGTCGTCCGTGGGGTCCGCGTCCGGGGGCGGGCCGGTCAGCGCCGGGTCGGCCGGCGGGAAGGGGACCATCGGCTCGCCGGTGAGGACCGGCGCCATGGCGTCGTGCCAGATGGTGGCGCCCTTGTCGCCGCCCCCGCCGCTGACCTCCTGGTTCCGCTTGGGGTTGAACACCATCACGCTGGCGGAGTACTCGGGCGTGAAGCCGGCGAAGGCGACCGAGAAGCCGCCCTGCGAGGTCCCGGTCTTCCCGGCGATCTGGTGGCCGGGGACGTAGGCCCCGGTGCCGGTCTGCGTGGGGTCCGGTCCGGGTTCGACGTCCTTGCGCAGCACCTGGGCGAGGGTGTCGGCCACGCCGGGTGCCACGGCTCCCGGGGTGCACGCGGAGCCGGTGGCGAGCGGCTGCCCGTCGGGGCCGGTCAGCGGCTGCCCGTCGCGGTCGAGCACCGCGACGACCGGGGTCGGCTCGCACCGCGTGCCACTGGCGGCCAGGGTCGCGTAGGCGTTCGCCAGGTCCAGCGGGCTGGTCGGCTCCGCGCCCAGCGTGAACGACCCGCGGTTCTGGCCGACGAGCGCGTCGGCCGAGGTCGCGGTGAAGTGCATCCCCATCCGCTCGGCCACGCGCACCGGCCCCTCGACGCTGCC
>DASQNB010000348.1:0-4478 GCA_035645175.1 Geodermatophilus sp. | reverse complement strand
CCGCGCCTACTACCTGCGCAAACGCGCCGAAGGCAAGACCGGCCGCGAAGCGCTGCGCTGCCTGGAACGACGACTCTCCGACGTGGTCTGCAGGACGCTGCAGGAAGACCTCGCCGCCGGCCGAGCACCCACCGCAGCATGAAGACGGTGAGTGCGGCAGCGGCAAGAGGGACGCGTCTTCACGGCCAGAGCCAACTGCGCGACAGGTTCTCAGTCCCAGGCCTGCTCTCCGCTGCGGCCAGTCCACCGCACCCACCGCCGGCCGAGACGCCACGCCCGGCCGGCGTTGACACACAGGAGCTCATGTCGGTTCGGCAACGCGAGCGCCTCGGACGCGCTGAGGTCGCCGCGCCCTGGCCACGAGCACCAGACGAGGAACCGGCGACCGCCGCTCAGCATCGGCCTCGGATCAGTCGCGGGAGCGACGGCGGAAGGCCGAGACGGCGAGCGGCGCGAAGATAGCCGTCAGGACGAGCGACCAGCCGATCGACACCGCGACCGGGTTCTGCAGCGGCCACGCGGCATCCGACGCCGCGGGCGGGCCGTTGCCCCACAGCTCCCGGCAGGCCTGGGTGACTGCTGAGACGGGATTCCACTCGGCGATGGCCCGCAACCATGCGGGCATGCTCTCCGGCGGCGCGAACGTGTTGGCGACGAAGGTCAGCGGGAACATCACCGTGAACATGAAGCCCTGCACGGCCTCGACGGTCCGCATCATCGACCCGACCCAGATGCCCAGCCAGATCAGGGCGAAGCCGAACAGCAGCAGGAGCAGGAAGGCGAGCAGCCCGTCCACGACCCCGTTGCGGATCCGCCAGCCGATCAGCAGGCCGGTCAGGGCCATCACGGCGACGCCGATGCTGGAGTGGATCAGGCTCGAGATGCTCCGGCCGACCAGGACGGCCGACCGCGCGATGGGTAGGGACTTGAACCGGTCGACGATCCCCTTCTGCAGGTCGCTGGTCAGGCCCATGGCCACGATGGCAGATGAGAACACCATGGTCTGGACCATGATCCCGGGGAGCAGGAACTCCTTGTAGTCGGCGCCTCGCACCGCGATCGCCCCGCCGAAGACGTAGGCGAACAGCAGTACGAACATCACCGACTGCACCGTGACGTCGAGCAGCATCTCGGGCATCCGGCGGATGTGCAGCAGGTTGCGCCAGACGATGGTCGACGACGCCCGCAGCAGGGACGGCGGGGAGATCGGCGGCCGGGTGGCCGGCGCCCGGGTGGCCTGGACGGCGGTCATGGAGCGACTCCCTCGTTGGTCAGGTCTGCGGCGTCCTCGGCCTCGGCCCGGTGCCCGGTGAGGTGCAGGAAGACGTCGTCCAGGCTCGGCCGGGCCAGGCCCAGGTCGTCGAGCTCGATGCCGCTGGTCTCGAAGACCGCCGCGATGCGCGTCATGTCGCCGAGCCCCCCGGCCTGTGCGGTCAGCCGCCGGCTGCCTCGCTCGACGTGCACCTCCTGGCAGCAGGAGTTCATGAGCTCCGCCGCCCGGTCGAGATCAGCGGCGTGGGTCAGGGTGACGACGACGCTGGCTCGGCCCGCCTGGTCCTTGAGCTGCGTCGGCGTGCCGGCGGCGATGACCCTGCCCTTGTCCACCACGACGATCTCGTCGGCCAGCTGGTCGGCCTCCTCCAGGTACTGCGTCGTCAGGACGAGGGTGGTGCCCTCGCTCACGAGCTCCCGGAGGACCGCCCACAGCCCCGACCGGCTCTGCGGGTCCAGGCCCGTCGTGGGCTCGTCCAGGAAGAGGATCGGTGGTGCCGCCAGCAGGCTCACCGCCAGGTCGAGACGGCGACGCATCCCGCCGGAGTACGTCTTCGCCATCCGGTCGGCCGCATCGACGAGATCGAAGCGGGCGAAGAGCCGCTCGGTCGCCTCCCGGACGTACTTCTTGGGCAGCCCGTAGAGACTGCCGATCAACTTGAGGTTCTCTCGCCCGGTGAGGATCTCGTCGACCGTCGCCGCCTGACCGGTGAGGCCCAAGCTGCGGCGGACCTCGGTCGCTTGCTCCAGGATGTCGAAACCGGCCACACGACCCGTTCCGCTCGTGGGGACGCTCAACGTGGTCAGCATCCGCACCAGGGTGGTCTTGCCCGCCCCGTTGGGCCCGAGCAGGCCGAGGACCGAGCCCTCCGGGACGACGAAGCTCACCCCCTCGACAGCTCGGGTCTCGCCGAAGTGCTTGACCAGGTCGATCGCCTCGACGGCCGGTGCGGGGCTCATGCCGCGATCCTGTCCCTCTGTACCGACAGTTCGACGGGGGTGGTCCTCCGCGGGGTCATGCGGCCAGCATGCGACCTCAAGCCTGCTTGAGGGCAAGCGGATTTCCACGTCGTTCGCGAATGGGAATGACGCAAAGACCACCGGCTAGTGGCCCCTCCCCCAGCGCCTGCCGGGCTCGGACCACCTGGGCGGCGAAGCGGCGGGAGAACCGCTCTGGGTGCCGGTGGGTGCCGTCGAGTCTGCTGCAGGTCGTCTGACCGGTTCAGGACGTGAGCGCCGCCAACCCCTTCTGCGCGTCCTCCAGGCTCATGCACGGCAGGAAGGTGACCCTGGCTCCGGCTCGGAACATCGGCTCGGCGATAGCCGGCATCTGGGACGAGTCGGTCATGTCGAGAACAGTCAACATCGCGCGCTGCCCGTCCTCCCCCACGAAATAGACCGCCTCCGGCTTCAGCCGCCCGAGCATCTCCTCGAGGTCCTTCTGCATCGTTCCCCTGCTGATGGCCTCGGTTGTGACTTGGTTGTCGAAGACCGCCTTCACCATCATTCGCATGGCAGACCTCCTCAGCGTTGCGTCCCAAGGTTGGCCCGCTGTGGTTCGTTCGGGCCAGGGTCGTTCGGCTCCGTGACCGCCACCAGTCAGTGAAGACACTGGACGGCCTTCGGGGCCGCCTGCTCGGCCTCAACCGACGCCCGGCGGCCCTGCACCAGTCACTCCACCGCCAAGCGCGCGCCATCACCGGCCATGGCTGACTCGTGGCGCTCCAGTCTGGCTACCGGGCGCGGAGCTCCCCTCGCCTGCGTGCGCCTGGCTCGCGACGCCGGCAGCCGGGGCTGCCCTTCGCTGCGGCCACGCGCCGCGGCGGCGAACAGCGCCGCGCCTCGCCGGCGGCGATGCGCACCGCACACGACTACAGCGCGCTGCGGACTGCGCCCGCCCGAGCGGAGGGATACCGGTGGCGGGGCCGGCATCCACCGTCTGGGCGTGGCCAACTCCCCCGACGCGATCTGAGGTGACCCCCCCAGCCAGCCAAGCGGCCGAAGGCCTCCTACCTGCGCTTCCAAGCCGAGATGCCCAACGACACCTGGCAGTCCGGCTTCACCACTACCGGCTGACGACCGGCGCCGACACAGAGATCATCACCTGGCTCGACGACCACTCCCGGCTGGCGCTGCACGCCTCTGCGCACCCCCGAACTACCGGCCCCATCGTGCCGGCGACCTCCCGAAAACCTACCGACCAGCACGGATACCCGGCGTCCACGCTCACCGACAACGGCATGGTCTACACCACCCGCTTCGCCGGCGGCCGCACCGGCCGCACCGGCTTCGAGCACGAGCTGCACCGGCTTCGAGCACGAGCTGCACCGGCTGGACATCGCGCAGAAGAACAGCGCGCCGAACCACTCCACCACCTGCGGCAAGATCCAACGCTTCCAACGGACCCTCAAGAGGTGGCTCGCCGCCCAACCAGCACAACCGGCCACCATCGACCCGCTACAGACCCTGATCGACGTCTTTGTCGCCGCCTACGACCAGCACCGCCCGCACCGGTCCCTGCCCCACCGGGCCACCCCCGCGACCGCCTGCGCCGCCCGCCCCAGAGCCACACCCAGCACCGACCGCAGCCGCGACAGTCACGACCGCGTCCGCACAGACGAGATCGACAAAACCGGCTGCGTCACTCTGCGCCTGGGCGGCCGCCTGCTCCACATCGGCATCGGCCGCACCCACGCCCGAACCCACGTTCTGCCCCTGGTCCACGACCTGCACGTCCGCATCGTCCACGCCGCCACCGGGGAACTCCTGCGCGAGCTCACCATCGACCCCACCCGCGACTACCAACCCACCGGACGACCACCCGGACCCACCCCGAAGGAGCAGTAGCCCGAATCCACGAATCGTGGGTCCGGGCTATGCCGATGTCCTGCGACATCGCACTGTCGGGCTGACAAGATTTGAACCTGCGACCCTTGACCCCCAGGCGTCGGCCGCAGGTCCGCGGTCGTCCGTAGAAGTCCGTTCTCGCAGGTCAACTGGCTCACGAAACGATGGCGGACTGCCGCGAATGACTCCGAACGAAGCTCAATGGTGGTCAAACTGGTGGTCAAGACAGCGCTGTCCGGGCCTGCACGGGTGCCTGCGCCGCATGGCGAACTCCGGCCGCTGAGCGTGACGTTCCCGCGGCGGGTCAGGCCGCCATTCCACCGCTCCCTGCCGGTCCTGACGGGGTGCGTTGACGTACC